>NZ_DCLI01000024.1:0-27769 GCF_002320975.1 Clostridium sp. UBA1652 | reverse complement strand
GTTGAAATATCTGTCTTTGAGATTTCAATTCCTCCAGTTATCATGGTATTAGTTAAACTTGCTTTTAGTATGGCTCCATCTTCTTTTATGCTAAACTCATGCTTATCTGGGTTTAATAAATATCCTTCTGGTGCATTTGTTTCTACGAAATAATAATCTCCGTAGTTTAGTTTTTCAAATTTAACCTTTCCATCTTCTCCAGTTATAGCTTCAACTACCTTTGTACCATCTTTTGTATATATAGTTATTGTTGCTCCTGGTACTGGAGCTGAAGTTGATATATCTGTTTTAGATATTTCTATTCCTCCAGTTATCATGGTATTAGTTAAACTTGCTTTTAGTATGGCTCCATCTTCCTTAATACTAAACTCATGCTTATCTGGATTTAGTAAATATCCCTCTGGGGCATTTGTTTCTACGAAGTAGTAATCTCCATAGTTTAGTTTTTCAAACTTAACCTTTCCATCTTCTCCAGTTATAGCTTCAACTACCTTGTCCCCAGTTTTAGTATAGATAGTTATTGTTGCTCCTGGTACTGGTGCTGAGGTTGAAATATCTGTCTTTGAGATTTCTATTCCTCCAGTTATCATTGTATTAGTTAAACTTGCTTTTAGTATAGTTCCATCTTCTTTTATACTAAACTCATGTTTATCTGTATTTAGTAAATATCCTTCTGGGGCATTTGTTTCTTGGAAATAATAATCTCCGTAGTTTAGTTTTTCAAATTTAACCTTTCCATCTTCTCCAGTTATAGCTTCAACTACCTTGTCCCCAGTTTTAGTATAGATAGTTATTGTCGCTCCTGGTACTGGTGCTGAAGTTGAAATATCTGTCTTTGAGATTTCTATTCCTCCAGTTATAAGTTTATTTATAACTACATTTGCAGCAACCCCACTTATAAATGTTGGTATCACAGTAACACCATCTTCTGTTATATTTACACTAAGAACTTCTTTAGATAAATTATATCCTTCTGGTGCTTTTGTCTCTTTTATCTTGTACTTTCCGTATTTGATGCTATTAAATCTAACTTTTCCATTTTCATCACTAGTTGAGGTTATATTACCTAATAAGTTTGTAACTGGTGTAATGCCATCTTCCTTGTAAAGTGTGAATTCTGCCCCTTTAAGAGCTTCTTTATCTAACAAGTCACCCTTTTTTGTAAATTCTATATTCCCTCTTATTTTAATGTTTTTAAGCTTATCTCCACTTTCAGGTTTAACAGTTTTTCCGTTATCATCTTTCCCTATAACTGCTGTTAAAACTTCCGTAGATATTTTATATCCTGTTGGAGCAGTTATCTCTTTTACTTTATAGCTTCCATATTCAATGTTCTTAAATTGAACTTTTCCATCATCTCCACTAGTTGAAGTTATAGCTTCTCCATTAGAATTTTTAACTGGAGTTATTCCATCATTTTGATAAAGTCCAAATACTGCTCCTTTAAGTTTACTGCTATCAGAATCTTCCCCTATCTTTGTAAATTCTATATTCCCCTTTATTTTTCTGTTAGTAAATCTTATTATTTGTGGAGCTAAAACTGTACTATCTGATTCAATTTTAAATGCATGGTATGAGTTATCTAATATATAATTATCTGGTTTTGCAACTTCTCTATAGTAATAATCCCCATACACCAAATTATCAAACTGAACTTCCCCATTGCCGTCTGTTATTCCCATATTTATTTTCTTTTTATTGTTATCATAGATTTCTATTGTTACCCCTTTTATTCTATCTTCATTCTCTTCATCAGTTTTAATTATTTTTAGTGAGCCTTTAATTTTAGAATTATATACATTGTATGGATTAGCATAAACAACTTGTCCGTTTGCAGTTAAACTTGTTAAATCTACTGATATGTCACCTTTATAAAGGCTATATGGTGAGGGTACAAATATTTCCTTAATTTTATATTTTCCATAAGGTATATTAGTGAATAATACTATCCCATCTTTTTTACTAGTTGATGTTATATTATTACCATTAGAATCCTTAAATGGAGTTGTTCCATCCTCTTTATAAAGTTGAAATACTGCTCCCTCAATATCTTCTTCAACCCCTGCTTTGTGAAGTTGAATACTTCCTCTTAATATTTCATCCTTATATTTGTAAGTTACTATTTTCTTACTATTGTCACTACTTGAGAACTTAAGCACTCCATCAACACTATCATAAGATGTCCCTTGATTTAACCCATTCTTTACTTGGAAGGTATATATATTGCTATTAAGAGTGTATCCTGTTGGTGCTGTTATTTCTTTAATTGAATAATTTCTTTCATATTTAAGCTTATCAAATAAAGCAACTCCATCATCTCCTGTAGCTGATGAAACAGCCTTAACATTTCCGTATTGATCTATAAGCTGGAATATAGCTCCTTTTAATGGTTTAGAATCTCCATCAGTTTTTATAATCCTAATTCCAGTTGTATCTCCTGTGGCACTACCTCCTCCATCTGAAAACCAAACTCCTGTTTGAGTAGTACCATCTTCATCACTTATTCCAGTAGCTTTAAAATTAACTGTATTTGTGTAATTACCTGTCTTAGATACATCTGTTCTAAACTTAAGAATAAATGCTCCAGAACCAGAGTTTTGAGGAAAAGTAAAATTAAACTTTCTAGTATTAATATCATACTTTACATTTTCCCCTGTAAGAGTTACTTTATCTCCTTGAACAAGAACCCCCTCAGAGTTTACAGAGGCTTTATATAGTTCAACTGTATCTGTATCTAGTGAAAGTCCATCTTGTAAAATATCAGTTATAGTAGCTCCAGACATAGGAACATTCCAGTTAGGATTACTTTTTACTGTCCAATCAATATAAGCATTACCATTAGTATAACTAGAGGTCTTACTAACTATTTCATTGCTAATAGTTTTACTTCCTGTACTATCATTATCTCCATTTGTTGGTATCTCATTTCCAGTAATACTTGCTGTATTTTCTACTGTTCTATTTCCACTAGTATTAAATATGCTTAAATCTATAATCTTAGTTTTAAATGTTATTGTATATGTCTTATTTATAGTGCCATTAAAAGTATATTTTAATATTCTTGTAGATGCTATATTACTATCACTATTAAAAGATCCTGCTGTACTATCATCTATAGTGGCTGAACCAGCCACATAATCATGTCCATTCGGAATTGCATCTGTAACAACAGCATTAGTTATTGGCATTTTATTTCTATTAACAACTATTTTCCACGTTATTTCTCTTGTAGCGTAATTATAGCTTACTCCTTCTTTTCTAATTATCTCGCTATCTACCCTCTGATATCCTGTAGTATTTTGATTTATATTAGGTGCACTTAAATTAACTATATTTTTATAATTCTCGCTATGGTTTGCTCTATAATGAGTAGGGTTTATTACTTGAGTTTTAAATGTTATTACATACTTTTTATTAAAAGCGTTATTAAACTTATATACAACTTGACTACTGGATAAGTTAATAAAAGATCCATTACTTCCATCATCTATAGTGGCAGAACCTTCTATATAACTCTGATTTGCTTCAATATTATCTGTAACTACCGCTCCAGCTCCTACATTTGTTTCATTACTATTTACAATAACCTGCCAAGTAATTATTCCTGTAGCTGCATCATAGCCTGCTCCATTTTTCTGAATAATATTAGGGGTAAATCCTACTCCATTATTTGAAGACGTTCCTTCTTTTACTCCTTCTCCCGATAAAACAGCCTTATTATTATATCCTACTGGATTATTGGAATTATAAACATTTATGTCAACATCAGTTGTAAAAGTTATAACCTTTTTGTCAGTTATATTTCCTAAATTAATATCAAGAATACTGTCTGTTTGGTAATCTACAAACTGATATTGATATTGGTTAGGCTGAAGAATACTACCATCTAATTTTAAACTTCCTTCTACTAGCTTTAATCCCTTAGGAAGAGTATCTTTTACAGTTGCATTATTAATTGTTCTACCACTCTCATTTACAGTGATTGTCCAGTCTATCTTCTTATTGGTATTTCCTTTATATTCTCCACTCTTCTTAATTAAATTTATAGGAACAGTAACCGATGCATTATTTGACGTTACGCTCTTAGGGTTACCATCATCTTTATAATTTAAAGTAGCTTTATTCCTATACGTGTAATCTCCTTGATCCTTAATTGCTAAATCGTCATGTATGCTGGTCTTAAATATTATGGTTTGTTGCTTAGTTATATCTCCAAGATTATAGGTGAACTTTCTAGTAGTTTCATCATAATTATAATTTGTATTACTTGCTGGCTGCCCATTTATTGTTACTGAATTTGCAATAAATTTTTGTCCTACTTCTATAGTATCTTCTATACTAACATCAGCAACATTAACATTCTCTTTGTTAACTACTATCTTCCATGTTATTTCATCAGTAGCCTTATTATATTCAACTGATTTTTGAATAGATGGATTTGGTTGTTCAAAATCAATATTAACTCTTACTGGCTCAGATTTGCCTGGGATATTAAATATAATCTCGACTGGATTATTAGTTCCTATCTCATCGGCTTTAAAATGGCAGTTTACATAGAAGTTACCTGTTACATTCGAATAATTATTTGCAAAATTAGTAAAAGTAAGCTTTACTAATCCATTTGTATTTATATTCATATCTGCAACTTTTCCATCTGCTGCATTTATAGCTTGATTAATTGGGGCCACAATTTTAATTTCCTTTGGCAATTGAAGTGTGTAATAATCTCCTGGATTAACATCCTCACTATTAGGAATCATCCAACTATACTTAATAAAAATAGCTGAATCTTTTTTTACATTTTCCCCCAATTCAGTATCATTATTATCCTTTTTGATCTCTACATTAGTAATCTGAAACTTAGATGTACCTGTAATATCTTCTCCTGTTTCGGCTAAAACACTAGCAGGTTGTATTATAAAAACAAGCTGCATAAACAATGTAAGTATAGCTGTAAACACTGAAAATTTTCTTTTTCTCATTTTTCCACTCCTTATTGAAATAAACTTAACTATGCAATCCCAATTTACATAGTTTGGTAATCTATATTATGTTTACTCAATAAGGTTTATTACATTAATTCTCATTTAATCAAAACTACGGAAAATCTATTTACCTTCTTGTGCATATTAAAATAAAATGCTATACTTATTAGGTATTAAACGAAAGGAGTGATGTTTTATGAGCAAATATATATCAGAAATATTGGTTTTTAATAACAATTACTCCGGAGTTAAATTCGCTTAGAATTCATTTTATTTAACGCTATTTACCCGAGAGTAATTTATTTGAACTACTCTCGGGTATTTTTATACCCAAATTTAATTAAATTGGAGGATTCAGCGTTGAATAATAATTTAGAAAAAATAGGTTTAAATCAAGAAATTTTAAATAATTTTGAGATTTATAAAGATGGTTATTTAGGAAGAGTCATAGCAGAGCATAAGGGATCTTATAAGGTTACTACTGATATAGATACATTAATTGCAAAGGTTCCTGGAAAACTTCTTTATAGCTCTCAAGGAAGAGAAAGTTACCCAGCAGTTGGCGATTGGGTTGTATTAGATAGAAATGATGGCTCTTCTGGTGATGCAATTATAAATAAAATACTTCCTAGGAAAAGTAAACTTTCTAGAAAAATTGCTGGAAACACTATTGAGGAGCAAATTATAGCAGTAAATATAGATACTATATTTATTTGTATGTCTTTAAATAGAGATTTTAACTTAAGAAGATTAGAAAGATATATAAGCATTTCTTGGGATAGTGGGGCTACCCCAGTAGTTATTCTGACTAAAGCAGATTTATGTGAAGACTTAGACGATAAATTATCTGAGGTTTATAATACTGCAATTGGTATAGAAGTTCTAGTAGTAAGTTCCCTTAAAGATGCAGGAATTGATAAGGTGAAGTCTATAATAACAAATGGTTCTACAATAGCATTTTTAGGTTCTTCTGGAGTTGGTAAATCAACTTTAATAAATAAATTATTAGAGGAAGATAAGCAATTAGTAAGTAATATTAGTGAATTTAATGATAAAGGAAGGCATACAACAACTCATAGAGAACTAATTCCTCTACCTTTTAATGGGGCTGTAATAGATACACCTGGTATGAGGGAACTTCAGCTTTTAGATAATTCGGATGGCATAGATGATTCCTTTTCTGATATTCAGGAACTTTCTAATAAGTGTAAGTTCTCAAATTGTAATCATAACACTGAACCCGGCTGCGCAGTAAAAGAAGCTATAGAAAATGGCACCTTATCCTTGGATCGTTTTAATAGTTACAAAAAGCTAAAAAAAGAAGCTTTATTTATGGAATCTAAGATAAATAAATCTCTTAAATCGGAAAAGAAAAAAGAATTTATTAAGATTAACAAATCTCAAAGAAAAAATAAAGATATATTTTAAAAATTAAGATAAAAAGTGGCTATTACAAATTCCTTTGTAATAGCCACTTAACCTATTAAGTTATTATTTTGAAATTTCCTTACTAAATATCCATTGTTTTTCTTTAAAATCTCTACCTTTAACAGTAACCTTATTTCCGTTAACCTCTACATATAATCCTTTAATATAAGGTTCATTTCTTCTTCCACCTTCACTATTTTCATCTGGAATTATTGTGTAATGAATTGCTCCAGTATGAATAGTTGTGAAAGGTTGATCTAAAACCACACTACTTTCAGTTAAATCTCTATGAGTATGTGAAGTAAACAGAATAACTTCGGGATACTTATCTAATATTTGTCTAACCTCATCAGCTTGATCTGAACCTACCCATCCACCATTTTTACCATTACTTAAATGTTGATGTAAAAATACAAATATAGGCTTACCCTTCTCATATTTCTCCGCTAATTTTTCTTTTAACCAATTTTGCTGCTCTGGAGAAATATAAGCTTTTACAGAATTTAAAGTTTCGGAATTCCCATCTTCTGATCCTAAAGATATAAAATGATAGTTATTTACCCAAGTATCATGATATACCTTATCTTCTCCTGAAAAGTCCAAATATTTACTTATGAAATCTTGAACATCTTCTGCTGAATTCTCCCCATGCTCATAATCAAAAAATTCATGGTTTCCTATATTTTTTATTATCTTGTCAGGAAGTAAATCTTTATTTTTATTAATTGTATCCTTCATAGACTTATATTGCACATCTAATCCTTGGTCCACACTATCTCCATTTAGTACAAGTGCATTAATGCCAGGGTTTATTGTATACATGTCATTAATGGCCTTCTGGAAACTATCTACATTTTCATGTACATCTCCAAAAACCCCAAAAGAAAGATCTACATCTGGAATCTCAGCAGTTTTTACATCTTTATTAACAGGACCATTTTGGTTTTTAATAACTAAGCTAGCAATAATCCCTACAACAAATATCACAGCTATAATAATTAACACTCTAAATCTCTTCATATATAAATCACCTCTAAAACAATTTAAACTTATATAAATTATACCATATAATTCCTAGTAAAATGGTCATGTTTTATTCATTTTAAAAAAAATTGCTAATACTCTTAAGTATTAACAATTTTTTTATATATAAAATTTTAGAATGCTTTAAATCTATCTTTACTTACTCCGCAAACTGGGCATTTTTCAATATTATCACCTATTTCAGTAAAGCCGCAAACAGGACAAATATATATAGTATCTGCTTCAATATCTTTTCCTTCTTTAGCTTTATCTTGAGCTTTTTGAAATAAGTCAGCATGGATTTTTTCTGCTTCTAAAGCATAATGAAATGCTCTTTGAGCATCTTTTTCATCTTGAAATTTAGCTGTTTCAAGATATACTGGATACATTTGTTCAACTTCATGAAGCTCTCCATCTATAGCCCCTTGAAGATTATCTACTATATTAGTTTCTCCAAATACAGCTCCTGCTGCTACAGTATTATCTCCAACTTGATTCTTAAGTACATTAAAATGGTTTTTTGCATGAGCCCATTCAGCATAAGCTACAGCTTTAAACAGTCTTGCTATGTTAGGATATCCATCCTTTTCAGCTGCATCGCCCCAAATTAGATATCTCATATGAGCCATACTTTCTCCACCATAAGCTGAACGTAAAAAATCTGCTGTCATCGCATTTTTTAATGCCATTGTAAACACATCCTCTCAAATAATCATTACTCCCCTATATTATGTACCTTATGAAGGATATTATACCTAAATATTCTATTAATATAAGTTTATTCCCATTCACATACTCAATAAAATCTGATAATATTATAATAAATATAAAATTGTAACGTTTATAACTCTGAAGGAGGTTTTATATATGATTAACATAGATAATGTTGAAAAATACCTAAGAGATAATGGAATAAGTCCTTCTTATCAAAGAAAAAGAATATTTGAATACCTTTATGAAAATAAAAACCATCCAAATGTGATACAGATATACGAAAACTTAGTGAAAGAGATTCCAACTTTATCAAAAACTACAGTTTACAACACTCTTAATTTATTTGTGGAGAAAAAAATAGCTGAAGTAATCACTGTAGAGGATAATGAAGTTCGCTATGATTTATTTAATCCAAATGTTCATGGTCATTTCAAGTGCGAGAACTGTAATGAAGTATATGATATAGATATTGATTTTAACAATCTTGCCATTAAGGATTTAGAAGGTTTTACAATAAAAGAACAATACTTTAACTTTAAAGGTATTTGTAAAAAATGCGGGGATTTAAATAAAGAATAATCCTCCTCTTTTAGGGTATGTTAAGCACTGTAAAATTAAAGTTTTACAGTGCTTTTTATTTATAATTTCTTAATAATCATTATTGACAACACTTATCAATAATGTTATTATAATATTGTAATCATTACAAAGTTTAAATGATTATAAAATTTGTTTATTATTTGGAGGGATTATTTATGAGTAAAAATTTTATAGGTTTAGAAAAAAAATCGTTAGAAAATGTAGTAAAGGAACTTAATGTTTATTTAGCAAATTTAAATACACTATACACAAAAATACACAATCTTCATTGGAATGTTGAAGGACCTGCCTTCTTCCAATTACATGCAAAATTTGAAGAATTCTATAATGGGATATCAGAGGATTTAGATGCTGTTGCAGAAAGAATATTAATATTAGGTTTTAGACCAGCTGCTTCTTTAAAAGAATATTTAGGTTTAACAACTGTTAAAGAATTAGATAGCAAGGGAATCTCTGGAGATGAATCAATTAATATACTTCAAGAAGATTTTACTTCAATGGTCGAACATTCAAGAAAAATACTTACTTTAGCTGAAGATGCTAAAGATCAAGGAACTATAGATCTTGTAGCTGGATTTATATCAAATTACGAAAAAGCTCTATGGATGATAAGCGCATATAAAGCTAAATAATTTAAAGGAAGTTTTTTACTTCCTTTATTTATTTTTAGGTATATAATTCTAAATACTTGTCCACAATTTCTAATGAGGTGATTGTGGTGAGTTTAAAAAATATTTATCTTAATGAAAATTTCTATATAACCTTGGCTTTTATATCATGGTTTGGTTTTATGTGTATTCAACTGGCTCCTTAGAGGGAGCTTTTTCATTTATATAAAAAACTCCATAAGCCTAATTTCTAAGCTCATGGAGTTTTAATACTGGTACATATTCTAATCCTCAATTATAATTTTTATAAATTTCTTTTTTCCTATTTGTATAATCATTTCTTCAACTAATTTAATATTTTCTAGTTCTAAGGTTCTAGTATCATTTATTTTTATTCCACCCTGTTCCATAAGTCTTCTAACTTCCTTTTTGCTTTGAACTAAAGAATGTTCAGTTAATATCTTCATTAAATCAAACCCACTTGAAGTTGCTTTTACAGTTAAAATATCATTAGGAATATTGCCTTTTTGAAAAATTTCAATAAATCTTTCTTCTGCTTCCTTAGCCTCTTCTTCTCCATGATAAAGTTTTACAATTTCTTTTGATAACTTCATTTTTATATTTCTTGGATTTTCACCATCATCTAAAGACTTTTTTATTAACTGTATATCATCTGGATGTACATCCGTTACTAACTCATAGTACTTAATTATTAGTTCGTCTGGTATAGACATTGCTTTTTCATACATTACTTTACTAGGCTCATCTATTCCTATATAGTTACCAAGACTCTTACTCATCTTCTCAATTCCATCTAAACCCTCTAATAAAGGCATAAATATATTTGTTTGAGAGTCCTGTTTATATTCTTTTTGCAAAGTTCTCCCCATAAGAAGGTTAAACCTCTGATCTGTGCCTCCAAGTTCAATGTCTGCCCTAATTTCCACCGAATCATAAGCCTGCATTAAAGGGTAAAAAAACTCATGAATCCCAATTGGTTCGTATTGTGTATATCTTTTCTTAAAATCCTCCCTTTCAAGCATTCTTGCTACAGTTGTGGTGGCAGCTAGTTTAATTACATCTTCAAAATTCAACTTAGATAACCACTCACTGTTAAACCTAAGCTCTGTTTTACTTTTATCAAGTACTTTAAAAATCTGTTTTTCATAGGTTTTAGCATTTTCTATTACCTGCTCTTTTGTAAGCTGTTTTCTTGTTTTTGATTTTCCAGTAGGATCTCCTATCATTCCAGTAAAATCTCCAATAATTATTACTGCCTTATGCCCTAAATCTTGAAGCTGTTTTATTTTTCTTAATACTACGGTATGACCTAGATGAATATCTGGTGCACTAGGATCTAATCCTAGTTTTACAGTTAAGGCTTTTCCTGTTTCAAGTTTTTCCTTAAGTTCATCTTTACCTACAACCTCATCTACTCCTTTCATAATTATTTTTAGTTGTTCTTCAGTGCTTTTCATTTAAATTTCCTCCTTTAAACTAATATATATTCATACATAGATAATTACTTAATTACCTATGTATCTAAGTATCTACGTTCCTAATTATCTAATTATTTAATTAGATAATTAGATAATTAAGTATGCAGTTTTTTTGCGCAAAAAAACTCCCGTCCTTATAAAAAGGACGAGAGTAATAATCCCGTGTTACCACCTTAGTTCATCTATGCGTCACCACATAAACCTTATCAAGTACGCCAAAATTCTTGGTTATACTCTAGCACTATAACGTGTGCAGGATACGTCTTATTCCTACTAGTTATTATCTTTCGGAATGCTGCTCAGAGATGTATTCAAATTAAAATCCTTTGGCCCCTCTCACCTACCGGGAACTCTCTTTAAAGGTTATCCTAATCCTACTTATTCTCTTCAAAGCTTTTAACCATATATATTTTATATCATTCTAAATTATTAAATCTGCTCTGTCAAGTATAACCACTCTTCCATACAAAGTTCTAGTTCAACTTGTAAATCTTCTTTATTTTTGAAGCATTTATTTATTTCTTCGTAGTTTCCTTGAATAGTCTCCATCAATTCGTCCAAGGCTTTTATTTCTTTTTCTATCTCTGCTATTTTTTCCTCTAACTTATTTAATTTATAGCTGTTATTTTGATTGTTGTTAGCTTTAGTCTTTTGTTGTTTTTCTACCTTTAAAGGTTTTATCTCTATTTTAATTTCTTCTTTTTCATTTTTCTTAACCTTATAATAATCATAATCTCCTAAATAGCTGTTAAATTTCCTACCCTCTAAAGCTACTATTCTACTGCTCATTTTATTAATAAAATATCTGTCATGAGATATAAAAAATATTGTTCCTTTAAACTCATCTAAGGTTTCTTCTAAGGTTTCTATAGAATCAATATCTAAATGATTTGTAGGCTCATCTAATATTAATAAATTCGCCTCATTATATAAAAGCTTACTAAGTTTTAATCTAGTTCTCTCTCCTCCAGACAATCCTTTAACCTTTTTAAATACTGTTTCTCCAAAAAACATATACTTTGATAAATACTCTCTAGCTTTTCCTTCTAATATTTCTATATCTTCTCTAAAGCACTCTAATACAGTTAACTCCTCATTATTAAATATAATATTTTGAGGTAGATAGGCTAATTTTACATTAGCACCAATCTCTGAAACTCCACTATCTAAGGATTCTTCATTTAATAAGGTCTTTAATAACGTTGACTTTCCAGAACCATTTGCACCTATTAGGGCTACTCTTTCCTTAAATCTAACTAATAAATCACCTTCATCAAATAGAGTCTTATCCTCAAATCTTTTAGAAGCACTTCTAACTTTAATCACTTCCTGAGCTGACCTATCACCTTGAGATAGCGTAATGTGCATATTTACTTTTTCTGTTTTAGGTTTATCTACCTTCTCCATTTTTTCTAATCTTTTTTGCATACTGAAAGCTCTTCTATAGAATTTTTCATTTCCAGAACGATTAGCCCAATCTCTTAAGGTCTTTATGGACTTCTCCATTGAGTTTATCTTTTTTTGTTGTACCTTATATAACTCATATTGCTGCAATAGATTATCTTCTTTTTCTTTAACATAAGCTGAATAATTTCCTTTATAACTAGTACTTATTAAATCCTCTATTTCTATAGTTTTCGTTATTACGTTATCTAAAAAATATCTATCATGGGATACTATAATAACCGTTCCTTTATAATTTCTAAGATACTCTTCAAGCCATTCTAAGGACTCCATATCAAGATGATTAGTAGGCTCATCTAAAAGAAGAATATCTGGATTTTCTAGTAGTATCTTTCCAAGCACTACTGTTGTTTTCTCTCCACCACTTAATAAATCAAAGCTCCTATCTAAAAAACTATCCTTAAACTTAAGGCCTTCACAAACCTTACTAAGCTTCTCTTCCTTATCGTATCCGCCTAAAACTTCATAATTTTGCTGAAGCTCGCTATATTGACTTAATAACCTAGAAATATCTTCTCTCTCATCTGACATTATACTTTCTAGCGACTTCATTTTCCTCTCAAGCATTAATAGTTCATCAAATGCTATATTTAAAATTCCTCTTACTGTTGACCCTTCTTCAAACCCATAAATCTGTTCTAAATAGCCAATAGAGGCACCTCTTCTAATACTTATACTTCCATTATCAAGATTTTCAGTTCCATAAATGAGTTTTAAAACAGTACTTTTTCCACATCCATTCCTTCCTACTATACCTATCCTTTCCCCTTTATTAACTTCAAAGGTTATATTTTTTAGAACTCTATTAGCTCCAAAATACTTTTCTACATTGTTTAATGATAATTCGATCATGTTAAAATCCTCCTTAATTTTAGGCAGGAATGTACTTGTGGAATTTTAAAGTATATTTTTAAATAGAGAAAAATCCGCACAAGTAAAACATTGCCCGGATAAGATAAAAAAACATATAAAAAAAACCAGGCAAGGCCACACCCTACCTGGATACTATCTCTAAATAAAAAATATATCTGGTAAACTATGAATTACTCGCTTCTTGCATTGAATATCTAATTTTAGACGCACCTATCCCGTAAACTATAGAATTTGCTGAAATTCTAGTGGAAGTTGCTCTAACTTTTGACATTCTATCAATAAAGCAATTATTCATTTTCTACCCTCCTTAAATAATATATTTGGTTTAATTATAGTGTAAATATAAGTAAAAATCAATATTTAAATAAATTTCTGTGCTATCATAGTAATATTGATATATAAATCGCAGCATAGGAGGAGTATAATGAGCAGCACTTTAATATTTTTATGTATAGCAGGCTTTTTCGCCACTTTAGTAGATTCTATAGCTGGAGGTGGTGGACTTATAAGTCTTCCTGCATATATGCTTACAGGAATGCCTACGTATTTAGCCTTAGGAACTAATAAATTTTCAGCTTCTTGTGGATCTTTCACTAGCTCTCTTAAATTTGCAAAATCTAAAATCCTAGATTTTAAAATTCTAAGAATTTTAGTACCTTTCACATTTATAGGCGCTATATTAGGAGTTAATACAGTTTTAATTATTGATACAAAATATCTTAATGTCATTGTACTTATATTATTGTTATCTGTAGGTATCTATAGCCTATTTTCTAAAACTGCTGGAATGGAGGACAAGTTTCAAGGTCTTACTCACAAATCTATCTTTTTAGGAATAATATTAGCATTTTCATTAGGTTTTTATGATGGCTTTTTTGGCGCAGGAGTTGGATCATTTTTAATATTTGGACTGGTTAAAGTATTTTCTTTTAATTTTGTACGAGCTAGTGCCAACTCTAAAATCTTAAACTTTACTAGCAATATAACATCATTAGTTATGTTTGCAATAAAGGGGCAGATAGATTATAAACTTGGAATTCCTGTAGCTATATTTATGATATTAGGAGCCCAAGTAGGAACAAGAATGGCTTTGGATAAGGGTGTTAAACTAATAAAACCATTATTTGTAACCATGTCTTTAGGAGTGGCCTTAAAGATGCTTTATGAAATTGTTCTATAATTCGTATGAATAGAAACATAGATTAAAGAAAAAAATAGCTGAGAATAGATTAAATCTGTTCTTAGCTATTTTTTATTTCACATAGGAGTTTTGATATGAGCAAAAGTTCAATAATTAAGTCATTAATTTTATTAAATATAACTCTTTATTTTGCTTTTCTGATTATAGATATAACCAATAAAGATACAGGAACTATCTACTCCCAATTCTTAAAATATTCAACAATACTACTATGCTTTGTTATATCTTTACTAATAGATAAAGATGGTTTTAACAAAAATGATACTAAATTTTTGCATATAGCTTTATTCTTCACTACTTTAGCTGACTTGTTCTTAGTTATCTTAAATATACTAAGTCCAGGTCTAATCTTTTTTATATTAGTTCAGCTTACCTATATAAAAAGACATCTACGCATTTATAAACCCTCCAAAAAAATAATTTTTCTAGTTTTATCTCTATATCTAGTGCTTCTTATTTCTTTGTTTCCACTTAAACCCACCTATATAGATTGGAGTTTATATTTCTTAGGTATAACCTATGGGGTTATCTTAATAACCAGCTTATTAATTGCCTTAAGCACACTAAAAAAGAAATCCTATCCTAAAGAGAACTCAATAATTATAGCTCTAGGTATGTTTTTATTTTTTATGTGTGATTTGAATGTAGGCCTAATGAATATTCTGAGGGGCTATAATTTTTATATAGCTTTTTTAATATGGCTATTCTATTTTCCTTCTCAGCTTCTTCTTTCATTAAGTGGTTTTTCATTTAAATATTTAAAAAGTTTATTTTAATTATCTTTTGCAAGCTTATAGGGTTTAATATTATTGCTCTTCAAACCATTAGCTAAGGATTTGTATAGTCTCTCTTTATGTGGATCAACTAATTCTTCATCCTTATAATAAATCCTAGGAGTTTTCCACAAAGCCTTTAGTGCTGCAAATAAAGGCATCTCATGATACTTATCCGGCCAAAGCTCTAATATATGCGCTTTAATAATAGGATAATGTTTTGGATTTATTCCTGGGAATAGATGATGCTCTGTGTGATAAGAGAAATTAAAATGCAATACATCTAACCATTTAGGTACTGTAACTGTAAGGCTATTTGCTAACGGATCATTTACAGGTACTAAGGGATTTAACCTATGGTTTGTTGATATATATCCCATAACTATAAGATTACCAATGAGTACAGGTATTAGATATATATATGCCCACTTTTCAAAACCTACAATAGCTAATAACCCAAACCAAAAAGTCCAAGGGAAAATAAATTGAAACCAAGTGCTTATTGACTTTTCTTCTACTAGCTCCTTAAAATACACAAAAAACATTCTAACGGAATGCAGAGTAAAAGAAATGCTTAATGCAGTAAAGCTAAATAAAGATCTAAACCATAGTGGAAGTTTATATACTAATTTTATAAAGCCTCTTTTATTAAAACTCTCTAAACTCATCCATGCATCAGGATCTTTTTCATCATCTTGAGTATGAGCATGGTGATTAAGATTATGCCACTTAACCCAAAGTCTTGGCCCAACACTTAAAGGTAAAAATGCTATTCCTCCTAAAAAATTTCTAAGCCACTTATTTCTAACAACAGTTCCATGTAATATTTCATGCCCTAAAAAACCCATAGAACCAAAACTAAAGCCTAATATTAAAGCTATAGCTAACTTCCCAACTGTATTTATATCAAATAGAACTACCGCTGACATTCCTATAGCCACAACTATAAGATATATAAGTCCCCCAATAAGTCTTGTTGGGGCAGGTTTAAAAATATCCTTATCCAATTTAGGATGTATTTGCTTAGCATACCAACTCATATTATGAAGATCCTTCATACTTTTCACACCTTTCAATAATTACTTTGATTGTCAAAGTAATATAATAAATAAATTTACTATATCTTATCAATAATATTTATCATTTGTCAATAGTTATCATTTAATAATTATATTTCACAGAGAAAAAACAGCCATAATTTTATGACTGTCTTTACAATATTTTATACATTTCATGCTGTTCTATCTTTTGTTTATTAAAGTTTAGCTTTCTCAAAAATCCTTCAAGAGAGGCGTTATTAGTAAAACCTATATTGATTTTATCTAAATTCAAGTTTTTTATTGCTTCAATAAGAAGATTGCTTGCGATACCTTTTAATCTATATGCTTTATCTACATGCAGATTCCCTATTCTACCTTTGTCATTTATTGAAATACATCCTATTATCTGATTTTCATCATAAGTTCCATAACAAAAATAATCCTTAGAAGCTTTTATATAGTCAATATCATTTTGCCAAGGAATATGAAGGTTTTCTTTATTAGAAAAATATTTTTCGTATTCGTCTATAGTTATTATTTTAATTTCTATACCCTTTAATGGATAGTTTTTTATTTCCTGGGAATTTTCTAAAGAAAAATATGAAATGTTATATATTTTTTCATACCCTTGCTTTTTATAAAAGTTAATAGCCCTATCATTTCCTTTTATAACTTCTAAAAACAGTTGTCTACATCCATTTTTTCTACCCTCTTCTAAATGTAGTTTGAATAACTCTTCGCTTATACCTTGCCCTCTATAGTTATTATCTACTGCTAATGCTCCACATCTTAATGTCTTAATTTCTTCATAAGATTTTATTCCACCTAAAATTATTCCTACACCTATTCCATCTTTAATGGCAATATAAGAATTATTTAAAGAATTTCCCTCAACTTCAAAAAATTTATGAAAAAAATCTTCTTCTTTCATTTCAAATTTGATCATATAATCACTAAATCCCTTTATAAATGTCTTGTAAATTGTTTCTTTATCTATATCTGTACATTTAATATAATTAATCATTTTATCCTTCCTTAAATATTATAATTTTAATCTTTCTACATACACTAATATTATCATATTAAGATTATTTTCAATATCTAATTGTCCAAATATGGTATAATTAAGTAAAAGGGAGGGTATTATGCGAGTATATATTAAGAGATTTCTATTATCATCATTTGTAATAATATTGAGTTTATTATCAATAGGATACCCTAGTAAAGCTGCTGAACTTCCTAAGAAACCTACTTCTGAAATATATTTTCAGGATTATGCAGAGATGTTTTCTAGTGGCACTAAAAACTACATTTTAAATGCATCGGAAGATGTTAAAAGCAAAACCACTGCTGAAGTTGCAGTAGTTACAATTAATTCACTCGATGGTGATTCTATTGAAAATTATGCTAATAACCTTTTCAGATCATGGGGTATAGGAGATAAAGAAAAAAATAATGGAGTTTTAATTCTTATATCTAAGGATGACAGACAATTTAGAATTGAGGTTGGATATGGATTAGAAGGAGCTATTCCTGATGGAAAAGCAGGTACATATCTAAGGGAACTCACTACTAATTTTAAATCAGGAAAATATGATGAAGGTATAACAACTCTATATAATAGAATTATTGGGGATATTGGACAAGAATATAATGTCGATGTTAGCAGTTATACCCAAGATACACCTAAACTTTCTTCTTCAAATTCAGGAGATGATTCATCCTTCTTTAATGTAGGATTAATAATATTTCTTTTATTAATAGGTATTTCTTTCATTGGAAGAGGAGGTCCTGGAGGCAGAGGAGGAAGAAGACGTAGAAGACCTTACAATAATGGTGGATTCTTTGGTGGCGGTTTTTATAGTGGCGGCTTCGGCGGTGGCTCTAATGGTGGATTTGGTGGCGGTTCATCTGGTGGTGGCGGCTTTGGTGGTGGTTCTTCAGGTGGCGGTGGCTCTTCTGGAGGCTGGTAATTAAATATTTAAGGAGGTTTGCATTAATGAAAAAAGGATTACTTTTTACTATAATAGGATTTGTTATAGTTATTATAATAGCAGTTGGAGGTTATATTGGAACTTATAATAGCCTAGTTTCTAAAGATCAAAATGTTTCTTCTAAATTAAGTCAAATAGACAATCAACTTCAAAGAAGAAATGATTTGATACCTAACCTTGTTGAAACAGTAAAGGGATATACTAAACACGAAGAAAAGGTATTTGGAGATTTAGCTGCTGCAAGAGCTAAGATCTCAGGAGCATCTAGCGTTCAAGAAAAAGCAGAAGGAGATGCTGAATTAACTTCAGCTCTTAGAAGCCTTAATGTTATAGTTGAAAACTATCCAGTACTTAAAGCTAATGAAAATTACTTGAAACTTCAAGATGAATTAGCTGGAACTGAAAACAGAATTGCGGTTGCTAGAAAAGATTATAATGATTCAGTTCAAGTTTTCAATAGTTACAAAAAGAGATTTTTTGTGAATATGTTCTTTGGTGGAAGATATCCAGATAAAGAATACTTTAAAGCTGCAGAGGGAGCTACAGAAGTTCCTAATGTAAATTTCTAGAATATTAAAAGCTGTGCACTAGAAAACTCTATGCACAGCTTTTTTAGTTAAGTTATTATTAAAATCAATGATATTATATACAGTATTAAATAAACTATAGCTGAATACTTATATACTTTCTCTTCTAGATAAAAATCTCTATCTGGTACAAAAAACGTATCTTTATTAGCCTTCTTTGCAACAACTCGTCCTATTATTAACTCACCTATAATAAAAATTATTAAGAATAACATTATTCCAGTTAAAAGTATACCGAACATATACTCTACATTTTTAAATATTAAAGAAATCACTAAACTTATTAAACAATTTCCAACGGTTATAGCGATGAACTTTTTAATATTCTCATAGACTCGTCCCCAACTCTGATCACTGAATGTTGCTGTTTTATAAAAACTATACATCTTTTTTTCTTTATAAACATCGGACAATTCACGTCTATCAAGTTCTTCTTTTAAAGTCTTTATGAAATCCCCTATATTTTCTAGAACTACTGTAAGTCTTATATTACCACCATTATATATTATCTTTGCCCATCCCCCTGTATATTTTATAGATGGAAACTTTATTTTTTCAATACTACTATAAGGAATTCTTTTTTCACCCTTACTATATCTATAAATTATCTCTTCATCAGTTAAAATAACCTCAACTTTTTTAAATCTCCTAAATAACACAAAATAAATTAACGTAAATTCTAATATTAAAAATCCCAAGAAACCAACTTGCCCTATAAATAAATATCCCATAATTTGCATAAAATTTTCTTTATCAGTTAAAGCAATTGATAAAAATATAGTTATAAAAATAGCTATAAAAAATAGAATGAATATTCCTAGATATTTTAATGGTTCCCTTAAATGTTTTCTATAAATGTACTTCTTGTCCATTCAAATCCCTCCTAAAAATATATTTACTAATTATACCACTATATTGTTTTTAGAAGTAGAAAAAGCCTCAAACGTTTAATTTTGAAGCTTAATCGTTAAATTTATCTGGGGATCAAACCCCACCTGAATCAAGTTTCACTGGATATATTTTTAAGTTCTGGAACAATGTTTGGAGGAACTTCCCCACAAACACCTTTTATAAGATTCTCTGCTCCAACCTTAGCCATTTCAAAACGTGTTTGATCATTAGATGAACCTATATGAGGAAGTGTTACTACATTGTCTAGTTTAAGTAGAGGATTATCCTTTTCTACAGGCTCCTTTTCAAAAACATCAAGACCTGCTGCATATATCTTTTTATTCTCTAAAGCATCGATTAATGCTTTTTCATTTACAGTTTGACCTCTAGATGCATTAATAAATATAGCTGTCTTTTTCATTAAATCAAATTCTTTATATCCTATTAATCCTTCGGTTTCCTTTGTTAGTGGAGTCATTAAAACTATGAAATCTGAAACCCTTAAAAGCTCTTCCTTATCACTATATTTAGCACCTAGTTTTTCTTCAACCTCTGGCTTTCTGCTTCTATTATGATAAATAACATCCATATCAAAACCTAATTTAGCTCTTTTGGCTACAGCTTCACCTATTCTTCCCATACCTATTATTCCTAGAGTTTTATGATGTACATTTAAACCAAACAGATTTAAATCATCTCCTCTTTTCCACTTTCCATCTTTAACATACCTATCTAATTCAGGTATTCTTCTTGCAACGGATAAAATAAGTCCAAATATTAAATCTGCCACAGTGTCATCTAAAACATTAGGAGTGTGAGTCCCCATTACTTTTCTAGCTTTCATAGCCTCTAAATCAAAATTATTATATCCAACAGATATATTGCTAACTATCTTTAGATTTGGTGCATGACTTAATAACTCTTCATCTATACGAGTTCCAGTAGTTATTAACCCATCTTTATCTGAAAGCTTTTTATATAGTTCTTCTCTTGTTCTTTTTTCATCTGAGTCCCATTTTTCATAGTCACAGTACTTACCTATATACTCTAATATTTCATCTGGAACCTTTCTTGCAATAAAAACCTTTGGTTTCATAACTATCCCTCCTGCTACAGCTAATTAATAATTTAATTATAGCATAATGTTAATTATTGGGAATAAATTACCTTACAGCATTTTATATCAATTCCATTTAAAAAATATAGCATTAACAAAAGATGTTGATTAGTATTTTAATAAATAATTATACAGGAAATATGTTTAATTTATAATTAATAAAACTCTAAAAATTCAATATTTCACCTATTATCTTTATAATAAAAATTTCAATATTTACTTGAAAATTTTAAATTTGTATCTTATAAATTAAATTTAAGGGAATCAGTGCTTGTATTTTGAGTTTTTCAAGCACTGATTTTAGCTAAATATAATATTTACCTAAACACATTCATTTTTATCACTTCAAAATTATATTTTTATTATTCGGCTCCGTATCTCCAGCTCATGTTTCCATCTATATTTGCTTTGTAAGCAAGATTTGATGACCTAAAGTACAATGAATATGTTCCTGCATCATTAATCCAAAAGTCTTTACTGCCTGAATTAACACCGCTAATTGTAAAGGATTGATTGTTATAAGTTGAATATCCCAATACGCCTTTTTTAGTAACCGATATTGTCATGTCTCTTGTACCGCTACTGGTTGTCCAAGATGTATTCGAATGATTTACTGTTATACCATTTCCAGCATTTTTAAATCCAAAGGACCCTACTGCTCCCTTATCACAAATTCCACTTCCATTATAAGAAAATAAAACCTGTCCTTGGGATAATGCAAATGCTGTAATTGTCAAGAACGTCATTAGTAAACAAGTAGATATAATTACTTTTTTTAAAAATTTCATTTTATATTTCTCCTTTTTTTGATATCATATGAATAGTCCCCTGTAAAATAATAACATGGAAATTGTAATAAATATACATAAAAGGAGAAAAATATGATTTTATCTAAGAATTATACAAAATTTATTTTAAAAAATGTACTACTTTTAATGTTAAGCGCGGTAATTGGATTCCTTTTTAATTACAATATTACTATTGAGTTAGTCCGTAGGTTCGTCTTTATTTCTGACCAATTAAGAATACCTCTAGGAATTTTGATGTTGGTCTTTCAAATAATTATATTCTTTGCATTAATTAAACTTATACTTGAAAGAAATATAGATTCTCTAACTAATAAAATTATTTGGATATGCTATTTTTCTATGATGGTATTCCTTTTATTTGGTCGTCCAATTGCAGGAGCTTCTATAAATTTAAATCCATTTAACATGTTCTATAGTTTAAATAATTCAGATCAAATTCTTGTATCAGTATTTAACGTTATTTTTTTTATTCCTATTGGATTTTTATTTATAAGAAGAAAGATATCTTATATTTTAGCCATAATGATTCCAATTGAATTTTTAATTGAGTCTATTCAATATTTATTTAAATTAGGTATGTTTGATGTAGATGATATTATTTTGAATATACTTGGAATTTGTATTGGTTTCTTCATTTTTAAAAATTTTAATAAAATAAAAATTAAAGATAAAAAATATACTACAATTAATAAATAGATTATTCAATACAAAAAACTAAGGGCTATTTTTTTTAATAGCCCTTTAATTACAATACCTATATGTTTTTAATTGAATTAATAACTTCCCCAATTACCCTAATCCCTTTTTCTATATCCTCTTCACTAACTCTAGAAAATCCTATTCTAAAGGTATCTTCTCCCCTTCCATCAGTATAGAAGATATCTCCTGGAGTAAAAACTACGCCTTTTTCATAACATTTTTGAAGAACTTCTCTTGCATTTATTCCTTTAAGTTTTATGAAGATATGAAGTCCACCTTCTCCAGTTATGCTTTCATAAGAAATATATTTATTAACCTGTTTTAAAGTAAATTCATATTTGTCCTTATAATGTTTTCTTACCTTTTTTACGTATTTATCAAAAGCCCCACTTTTCATATAATGATAGAGTATTCCCTGGTCAATAAAAGAACTGTGAATGGTTCTAGCTCTTTTAACGCTTTCTAAGGTGTCAATTAAATCTTTATCTCCAAATATCCATCCAAGTCTTAAGCCTGGAAAAAGTATTTTAGATAAACTACCAACATACACAACCCCGTTTCCATCTGTACAAAAAGAGGCTAAAGAAGGTACAGGGGAACTGGTATATAAAAGTTCTTCATTAAACCCATCCTCTATAACTGGAATTGAGTGTTTTTGAAATATATTAAGTACTTCCTGCCTCTTTTCACCATTCATAACTATTCCTGTAGGATTGTGATAAGAAGGTATAATATATGCAAATTTAGGCGAAGTATTTTCTAGCTCCTTCTCTAAGGATTTAGTATGAATTCCATCCTCATTCATAGGAACACCTATAATATCTAACCCATGGGCTTTCATTATTTTTATTGCTGTATTATGAGTAGGATTTTCACATATAATCGCATCTCCAGGCTCTGTTAATGTATTTATTATTATATCAAAACCCTCTGTAAAGCCATTAGTTACAAGTATATCTTTTCCTTCTGTATTGATCCCCTTGCTTTTCATATACTCCATCAAATATTCTAATAAAGGTTTATATCCCCTTGCATATCCATAGTTTAATATCTTATTTCCCTCTAAAGATATTACATCTAAAAAGGCTCTTTTAAATTCTTCTATATCAAACAAATTTTCCTCTGGTGCAATGCTTTTAAAAGAAATCATATTTTTTTCCCAAGGAAGTTCAGTTTTTAATATATCCATACTTTCACATATAGAGCCATAACTATTAATTCTAGTTCCCCAGTCAATATTAAATTCATTTTTAGGTTTAGAAGCCTCTATAGTAACAAAAGTTCCTTTGCCCCTTGAACTTTTTATTATTCCATCTATCTCTAGATTTTCATAAGCAACAACTACAGAATTTCTACTTATATTCAAAAAACTGCTTACCTCTCTAGTAGATGGAAGTTTACTGCCTTTTTGAAGCATTCCTTTTTCTATACTTTCTTTTATATGATTTTCAACTTGAATATATATAGGCTCATCTTTATTAAGCTTTAGGGATGAAAATATCATCTACACTACCCCTCTCAAACTAGTGAATATTCTATAATCTTATCTAATAATTCACTATACTCCATATTTGCTCCCTTTGCACTTTTAGGAAAAAGTGAGTTTTTAGTCATTCCTGGTAAAGTATTTATTTCAAGTACATAAGGAAGCCCCTTACTTACTATAATATCAATTCTTACATATGCTTTACAATTAAATATATCCCAGCATCTTTTTCCTATCTCCTCAAACTCTGCTTGTAATTCTTTAGGCAAGGTTACTAATTCCTCTGTTGCTCCATCATCTGCATATTTTGATACATAATCAAAAAACTCTGTATCAGATTTTATTAAAAGTATAGGGAAAACCTCTCCATTTAATACTGGTATAGTATACTCTTCGCCTTCTAAATATTCCTCTACTAATATTTCTGTAGAATATTTTAATGCTTCCAGTATACTTTTTTGTAGTTCTTCTTTATTTCTAACTATTGATACCCCTATACTAGATCCTCCAGCATTAGGCTTAACCACCATGGGATAACCTAAAGCTTCTAAATCCTCTATACTAGAGTTTTTATTTTTTAAATTTATTTTTATATCTTTAGCTAACCTTATTCCTTCGCTTTTTAATATTCTCTTAGTCTGCTTTTTATCCATACAAAGTGCACTAGTTAAAACTCCACATCCAGAATAATTCATTCCTATGCTTTCTAATAAAGCTTGAATACTTCCATCCTCTCCAAACTCACCATGCAAAGCTAAAAACACAAAATCCAAACCTTGAACTTTTTCTATTACTTCTTTTTTTGAATTTATTATTATAGGAAAAACCTCATATTTATTTTTATCTAAATTTTTTATTATTCCTTCTCCTGATTTTAAAGACACTTCTCTTTCTGATGATATGCCTCCCATTAAAACTCCAACCTTCATTTCTCTTCACTCCTATTAATTATATTTTCATTACAATTATATTCGTATTGAGAGCTTTACTTAAAATCCACTTTTATAGGAATTTTCTTATGAGGTGGAGAATTTCTATTCTTAAACTTTTTTTCCACAGCTTTTTTAAAACTTTTGTACAATTGTACAGCTGTACAATTTTTCTCCTGTACACTTGTACAACTGTACATCTGTACATCTGTACAAAATATTTTTCCAAAAATAAAAATAGCTAAAACCTTAAGTCTCAGCTATTTTTATATTTAAAATATTATATCCTCTAAATTCTTTAACTCCCCAAAAGATCCCCAAGTTCTCTCATGATGTTTTATTATATCCTCTGCCTTTAATACTTCTGTATCAAAAGTTGTATGGCAACCTCTCACAAATGTATTTTTATATTCTTTGCTAAAAGCTGCTCTTATTGTTGTATCTACACAGAACTCAGTCTGCATACCAACTATAGTCAATTTCTTTATGGCTTTTTCTTTGAGAACCTCTTCTAAATTAGTTTTAAAAAATGAGTCGCATTTAGTTTTAGCCACTACAACTTCATTTTCTCTAGGAGCTATCTCAGGATGTATATTCCAAGTTTCTGTCCCTCTTTTGTATGGACTATCATAGTCTACAGTATGCTGAACAAAAATCACTGGAACCTCTTTTTTTCTTGCTCTTTCTAAGAGCGTTTTTATGTTAGCTAAAGTCTCTTCTCCCTTATATACTCCCCCGTCACACATAAACATAGCTAGTTGTACATCTATAATTAATAAAGCTTCCTTATTCATCTTCTTCCCCTCCCTTAAAAATGTTCACCATTTTCATAGTACTTTTTCTCTTCAAGAGCAGTAAATATAACGTCAACGTCTTTATATCCAATGGAATTTATGTTTTTAGTAATGATTTTTGCAGCTTTATCTTGAACATCTTGACCCCTGTCAAACCACTCTACTTCAACTATTGGACTTCCTTCAACATAGGCTCCATCTTTTATAAATTTTGATTCTACAACCTCTAAGGAAAAATAACTTCTTGGACATTGTATTAAAGCCTCTAATTCATCTATAAGATTTTTACTAACTGTAATTAGTTTTCTACCTTCTATAGCTTTAAACTTTAATAATGGCATAAATTTTCACCCCTACTTTAATTTAAATATAATTAAAGAATACCATAAATATGAAGGTAGTAGCTACAAAATCACCTTAGCTACTACCTTTATATTTTTATTCATAGATATTTTTTAATTTATCATTTAAATCCTTAAATTTCTCTATGGAAGTTCCGTAATTCCTAATATCTTCACCAACCTTTTCAGAAGCCCACTCTCTTGTATATTCAGGAATTCTATCTCCTAGATAATATTTTATAATATCTAAATTATCAATAAGGGCAAACATAAGAATTGCATTTTTCTCAAGTTTATCTCTACGTTCCTCATTTAGATAATATGTTTTATTTTCTCCTAATTCAACTAAATTTACATTTATACCATAAGGATGATCATCTGTTTGAAGTTGTACAGTCCCCACCTTAGCTCCTTCTGGAAAATCTAGTCCAGATACTATATTAACTACTTTCGAATTATCTCCTACATATGGTGTTTTATTTTTATACAAGGTTTTAGTTACATCTTCTTTAATAAAACTCCTAGTATAGGAGTTTGTAACTAACCCTATTATTACCGCTATGACTATAATGGAAGTTATCAGGATTCCTATAAAAGTTCTTTTTCTATTTACTAATATATTCTTTATGCGAGCCTTTACACTACTTTCTCCAAAAGCAAAAGGTGTAGTTAAACTAATTTTTCTTACTGAATAAGAAAGTAATATATTAGAATAAGTTTTTTTATCCTTAACACTATAGTTTTTTATAACACTCTCATCGCAGGACATTTCCATGTCTTTTTCCATAAGATAATAACACATCCATACAACTGGATTAAACCAATGGAGCATAACAATAAAAAATGCAAACAGTTTTATAATATAGTCTTTTCTTTTGACATGAACTTTTTCATGGTTAAGCATATGTTCAAATTCACTTTGTTTTATATTTACAGGCATATAAATCCTTGGTTTTAGCACCCCGAACACAAAAGGCGACTCTATTAAATCTGTTTCATAAATATTTTCTTCGATAAGTGTAGCAAATTTCAACTTGTTTTTAAGTCTTATATAATCTAATAGACTTTTTGAAAGAAAAATAACAAACCCAACTATCCAAATCACAGCTAAAGTTTTCATTATATTATCCATGTTGGTTAAATCATTATTTGAGTAATTCTGTAATATATTAGACTCTACTAATGCAGTTATATTACTATTTGATGATAAGTTATTTGAATTGCCAACTTGATATGATATTGGAGTATTAATTTTCGGCATAAAGCTCAATATGCTATTAATTGAAAAAGGAACTATAAGTCTAAAGAATACAGGAATCCAAAGAATATAGCTAAATATCTTAGGTGACTTTTTTAATAAAACCCTAACTAATATTACAACTAAAGCTACATAAGTGCTGGTAATACTCATATTTAATAAATACTCAAATAGATTTTTCACTCAATAGCCTCCTCTATCATTTTTTTGATTTCATCAGCTTCTTTGTTTGATAATTTCTTTCCCTTTAAAAATGTTGTTATAAATTCAGGGATGGAACCATTAAAAGCTTTATCTAAAAGTGCATCACTTTCATATTTTTGAACCTGCTCCCTATTGATTAAACTAGTAACAATTGCATTATCATTTTTAAGTATCTCACGTTCAGAAAGTTTACGAATCATATTGAAGGTTGTAGATTTTTTCCACCCAAGCTTTTCTAAACATACTTTTGATAATTCAGTAGAATTAACTGGCTCTATCTCCCATATTATACTTATAAACTTAAATTCTGCATCAAAAAGTTTGTAATCTTTCATTCTAATCCCCCTTTTGGTTTGTCATGATAAACCTCTTATATCTAGTTTATCCCGACAAACCTATTTTGTCAAACAAAAAAAGACATGCATAACATGCAATGTCATTAAGTTAAGAAA
>NZ_DCLI01000038.1:55882-84608 GCF_002320975.1 Clostridium sp. UBA1652 | reverse complement strand
TTTTGATAGTTGGTCTTTCAGCTTAATGCTTTGAATATTGTTAATCCACATTAACTATTTGTGATATTTCGGTTAATAAATACTCAGCAGTGTTATTTGCTAAAATGCCCTTAATAGCCTCTGCAAGAGTATAAAGATCTTCAACACTACAATCAGCTCTTAAGCCGGAGAAACCTAGGTTTCTATAAATCGCCTTACCTGCATCATTAAAGCCATTTTCAACTTTAATGGTAATTTTAGAGGTATCTAAAATCTTTTGAATAGCCAAATTCATCACCTCCTCTCAAAAAAGCATTACGAGATAATATATTCAAATTAGACATGAAATGACATTGTTTTATTCATAAAAGAGAGAAAAAAAGAGTTTCTTATCAAGCTTCATTAGATTCATCAAAATACTATGCACATATTCTCTGTAGAAGCGTTCCACAGCTTCATTAGAATCATTTTTTTTAAGATTATGTTTAATAAAAAGTTAAACACCTTAATACTGTAGAGGCTTCTTCTCAAGCCTCATTAAAGTCATTCTTGTTAAGATTATGTTTAATAAAAAGTTAAACATTTAAAAAGTTAAAAAGCTGATTAGAAGTGTTCAAATTTTCTTTTTATTGAATATTATTTTATTAAGAGGTGATGATTATGGTCAAAAAGGAAAATTTATCAGAAAAAGAAATAGTGGATATCACAAAAGAACAAGAGGAAGAAACCACTGAATATATAGGTATTAAAGAAGATGAAGAGATCGATGGTGAAGTAGTTAAGGTGCTTATAAGTTCATCATATGAAAATAAAGTTTCTAATACTGTTGACGATAGAAATTTAATAAATAAATCGGAAGAGAAAAAAGTCTTAATAAAAAGAAAGGGAAAACGTAAAACCCCAGAAGTTGATGGAGAAGGATATGATGTTAGGAGAACTTATCAATTAAGAAAATCTACAGTAGGAATGTTAAACAAACTTATTGGAATGAATCAAAATATAGATATACACATGAATACTATAGTAGATAATGCTATAAGAGAAGCTTATTTTCGAGCTTTATTGAAAGAAAAGAATAAATCTTTATAAAAAAAGATCAATATTTGTCGTTCAAAAATAGGCTCCTATGCATATATATAATATGTATTTGATTTTAATAAGTACAAATTATATAAGGAATAAGGAGAAATAATATGATAGAGTCGATTTTAGTTGAGAATGTATTAGTTATTGAGTATAAAGCAGGACTTAATAAGGAAGGAAAGGATATATTTAAGAAAACTCAAATTAATGTAAATAACACTGATATTACTGATGAGGAGTTATTTGAGCTTGGACATGCAATTGGAGAACTTTTAGATACTGAAATATACAATATATCTAAAGGAGTGAAGTATTCACTTATAGATTTATAAAGAGGAAAAGGTAAGGATATATTTAATTGTAATTATATTAACGAATATTATGATTGGACTAATTAAGTGAAGATTATTATATAAAATGATTTTCGCTAATATTAGTCTAATTTTTTAAGAACATAGTTTCCTTGACAAACAAATAAGATATATGCCATACTAACAATATAAATTGATGCTATTTAAAAGAGGGTATCCACTGACAAAGGAGATGTTTTATTTATGTATAAGATTGAAAATAGTCCTAAGCGTTATTATGAAATAATACACAACTACCAAGAGGGACAGTTACTCTTTGCGGCAATACGGTTAAATATTTTTTCTTATCTAGATACACCACAAACCGCAGAAGATATTGCAAAGGCAATAAAATGTGATAAAAATCAAATTGAATTCATGCTTTTATCACTGATTTCCTGTGGATTGGTTAATAAACAAGGAGACTTTTATATAAATACACCAGAAACAAAAGATTTCTTGTCTAGAAATAGCCAAGTTTTTTTAGGTGATACTCTATTATTTAGAGAGAAAATGACATCTCTTGCTGAACTTGAAGAAAAGGTAAAGACTGCTCAAACTATTAGTAGGAATGGTTACGATTTTTCAGAGCTTGCACGTTTAAGTATTCCAGAAATGTATACTGGAAGAGTACAGGCGTTTATTGATGAAATCATTAAGTTATACCCAAATAGTAATGATTCTCTAAACATTCTGGATCTTGGGGGTGGAGCAGGAATTTTGGATATTGAGTTTGTTAAACAGTTTCCAAATAGTAAAGCTACGATTATAGAAACACAGGCTGTTTCTGAAGTCACAAAGGAAATTGTGAGACAACATAAAGTTCAGGAAAATATCAAAGTGGTATCAGGAAACTTTAATTCTGATCCTTTGGGAGGACCTTATGACTTTATTATTGCCTCAGGTATCTTAAATTTTGTAGAGGGTGATATGTCTATATTTTTGCAAAAAGTATCTGATGCTTTAAAGGATGGGGGATATCTTTTTATTGTAGGGAGTTATGAAGATAAAAAAGGTAATGTTTCCACTAATATGTTGAGCTGGTTATCAGGTTTTTTGGAAGGGATTCCTTTGCCACCTAGTAAAGAGGAGATTGAAAATGCACTCCAAAAAGTTGGTCTTACTGTAGCAGATAAGATAAAAGTATCTATGTTTGAAGGGCTTATTTATCAAAAGGGTAGCAGTGATTTTTCAGTAGATGCTAGAGGGGTTATTGATTCATTTATTGAGCTGACAGAGAGAATTGCAAATGGTAAAACAAATGTGCTTGATTTTGGAAGTGAGGATATGAAATTTTACCGTGGAGAAATTCATATGATTAAAACAATAGGGGATTATCCAGGTATCCATAGTGCTGAACTTGCACGTAAATATGGCATAACCAGACCTGTGGTTCATAAGACTTTACAAAAGTTAAGTGAACGTGGTCTGATTACTAAAGAAGATGATCCAGAAGATAAAAAACGCTATTTGATTTATTTGACTGAAAAAGGGAAGATTGCTTATGATGCTCATGAGGAATACCATGATAAATATGATAAAGCTCTCTTTGATTTTCTGGATAATACCTCTAGTGATAAATTGGAATCTATTAAAGGTTTTTTAGAGCATGCAATAAGTTTAATTCAAAATCACTCATAAGTGATTTCTTATCAAGGGTGTTCCTATAATAGTTTTATAGTAAAGGGGGTGTGCAAATGGATACAAAGAATAAAATTATGATTATAGGGGGACATGGTAAAGTAGGTCAATATATTACAAGAGAGCTTAAAAACTATAATTTGGTTTTGGCTGGTCGAAGAGGAGAAAAGATAAAAAGATTTTTAGAAAAGCAAGAGATAGAAGCAGAAATTTGTGAGATGAATATTCATAACATTGACTTTGAGAAAATGCAAGGTATTGGATGGGTTATTGTTTGTGTGGATCAGGAAAATACTAAGTTGGTTGAATATTGTGATAGACATGGAATTGATTATATGGATGTAACTGCAAACTCGGAATTTATTGAGAAAATAAGGGGGTTAAAGCTTTTAGGATTAAGCAGAATTTTACTAGGCGTTGGATTAGCTCCAGGACTTACAAATCTTATGGCAGAGGAATTTGTTCGTAGTTATCCTTTGGCAGAAACTATAGACATTCAGCTTGTTTTAGGTTTGGGAGAAAGGCATGGAGATGCGGCTATCAAATGGACTTTAGATAATTTCTTAAAAGGTTACCACCATAAAACCCTTGGATATATAAGACCATTTCAACTGAAAAATACAATAATGACTGAAGGAAATAGCTTAAGAACCTATAATTTTAATTTTGTTGATCAGCATATGTTAAACCAAAAGTATAAGCATAAAAACTTCATAACATATTTGGGATTTGATCAGCCAAATATAACAGCCCTTATTTATGGAAGTAAAAAAATTGGATTGCTTGGCTTGCTAAAATATAAAAGGATTTACAAGCTTGCTGAAGAGTTTTTAAGAAAACCTAAATTTGGGACAGATATTTTTATAGTATCCATTCAAGCTGATGAAAAGAGAATATGTGCATGGGGACATAACGAGGGAAGATTCACTGGGATAATTGCTGCAGAAGCAGCAAGACGAATGGCGACTATGGATTTTAAAAAAGGTATACTGGGAATTTCTAATATTATGAATCTTGAAGAAGTTATTAATAATGAAACATTTGAGCTGACATTCGATTATACAGAAGATCAATCACCATTGAAATTTAAATAAATAGTTTTATTCTTGAGTTGATAGAGGCATGAGTAAAAATATTTATATTAGTTGGATAGATAAAAAGTTGGTTAGTGCATTGATTTAGCCACAAAAAAGGATATAAAAAATCACATTAGGGAAAATACAATAATTTTATCTTTATTAAATGGGACAACTGGTGAAAGATTAATTAGGAAAGCTTATGGTGAGGATAAGGTTCTATATTCTGTGGCTCAAGGAATGGATGCAGTTAGAGAAGGTAATAAGCTAACCAAGGAAGGAAAGAATGTATTTAGGAAAACTCAAATCAATATAAGTAATACGGATATTAATGATAAGGATTTATTTGAATTTAGAAATGAAGAGTTTTTAAATACTCTAATACACAATATACTAAGAGTGTGAGAGATTTACTTATAATTTTATAGCTCATAAAAAATTAAAAGCTGTTATAATTTAAACTATAACAGCTTAAGGAATTATAAGGTATAATTATTAGTTTAAGTTAACCTTGATATATTGTTCCATCAGGATTATAAGTTTCTAGAATTCTTCCTGATTCATTAACACCTTTTGAAAATGAAAAGTCTACGCTTGGACCACTTAAAGAAATACTTGGACTTAATGTAAGTGAGCTAGTAGCATGACCATATTTAAAGGACATTGTTACAACTTCCATAGGTTTTGTATTACTTACTGTAAATTGTGCATAACCAGCTAGAGCATTACATCTCTTGCCAGCCATTACATAGTATCCTCTGAAATTTGCCGAACCTGCATTAATATCTACTTTATCAAGTGATAAAATATTAGAATAAACCATTTGATTTCCATTATCTATATCCATCATGTATATTTGAACACGTGAATCAATTAGTGTAGCATTTGCAACAGTACCGTTAGTTGTACCGCTCCACCTTGCTGCAACTATATCGTATCCAACAAATCCAGGATTTGAATCCCATCCCCATTCATAATAAAAATTCCAATTACGGTTATTATTTGATGCAAGACCAGCACCACCTTGAAGATATAGAGTTGAGGATACAGCCATAAGTTTGTCTTCTGTCCAATTAGTAGTTGTCTTTAAAAGATTTATTTTATCATCTGAATAGCCCATATTCTTTAGTTCGTCTATAGATAGCTTAGATCTTTCTTTTACAGTTTCAACAAAGTTATATTTTTTAAAACTTTCAATTTTATTGCTACTCCATCCATCTGATATTAACTCTTCATCCGATGCTTTGTTTAAATCTTTATAAAGCGTGTATTCATTAATTTGAGTTTTGGTCATTTTAGGTTTTCCAATTTTTTGTAGAACTTCATTTTCTAAAGGGGAAGTAGGTTTTATTGTGCTTGCTTGTACACTTATTGGTAAAAGTGTCAAAATAGAGACAAGTAGTACTGTTACAAATTTTTTCATAAATTTCCCTCCGATTAAATTATTATGTAATTTTGAATACAATTGTATTAGGATAATTATATCGTTAAAAAAGTAATAATTGTACAATTTTTTAGTAAAATATACTTATTTAAAAAAAAATTGAAATTTGTATATAGTTGTATTAGTATGATTATAGAATATAAAATTTGTAGGAAAATTATTTTTAATGATACTATAGGAGGTTTTATGAAAAAAAATATACTGTATTCTATCATAATATTTATGATCACTTACTATTTTACATTTAAGGTGTCTTTTGGAATTTCATTAGATCCTAGTATTTCAGCTGAAAACTCATATATATATCAGTTAATAATATGCGTATGTATATTAAGTGGAATAGTATTAGCTTGTACTTTTTTGATAATATCCAAACTTAATAATAAAAGCTAGAAATTAAAGAATATTTAATTTCTAGCTTTTTTAATTTTATATCTTAATTGATTATTTATTCATAAAGTTTATGAGACTAATCTAAAGGGGGCTTAATTTTATCATGAAGATTAATAAGATATCTATTATAGGGATTGGGGCTCTTGGTATATTATTTGGTAATCATTTATCTAAAAGGATGAAGAAAGAAGACTTAAGAATTATAGCCAGTGAAGATAGAATAAAAAGATATTCAAATATATATTGTAACGATGAGATTTGTGATTTTAATTTTATAACTCCAGAGGAGAAAAATGCACCTGCTGACCTTGTAATTATTGCTGTGAAATATAGTGCACTTAAGGATGCTATAAGGGATATAAAAAATCAAGTTGGGGAAAATACAATAATTTTATCTTTATTAAATGGAATAACTAGTGAGAAGTTAATTGCAGAAGCTTATGGTGAGAACAAGGTTCTATATTCTGTAGCTCAGGGAATGGATGCAGTAAGGAAAGGTAACAAGCTAACTTATAAAAATATGGGAATGATATGTTTTGGTGAAAAAGAAGCTGGTGTTATTTCAGAAAAGGTAAGCTTAGTTGAGGATTTCTTTGAAAGTGTAGAGTTACCACATGAGGTTCAAAAGGACATGTATAAAAGGTTATGGAGCAAGTTTATGCTTAATGTTGGGGTTAATCAAACTGTTGCTTTATATAGAGGGAATTATGGAACAATTCAAGTTCAAGGAGAAGCTAGAGATACCATGATTAGAGCTATGAGAGAAGTTATCCTGTTATCTGAAAAAGAAGGAATTAATCTTACAGAAGAGGATTTAAATTATTGGCTCGATATATTAGATGGTTTAAGTGAAACAGGAAAACCATCTATGGCTCAAGACATGGAGGCAAAACGCTTAAGTGAGGTAGACTTGTTTTCAGGAGCGGTTCTTGAGCTTGGGAAAAAGTACTTACTAGAAACCCCTGTTAATAAGAATTTTTATGATAGAGTTAAAGCTATAGAAAGTGGCTATTAATTATATTTTTAATTTAAGGAAAAATAGAGCCAATAACCGCATTTTTAGTTATACGTGTTATTGGCTCTGAGTTTTGTGTATTGCTTTTTATATTAGTTATTTAACCTATAACTATTTCATTTCATCAACGGCAGTTTTTCCAGCAATTCTTCCGAATGTAAATATATCGGTTAATGCATTACCACCAAGACGGTTACCTGCATGGATACCCCCAGCAACTTCTCCAGCTGCATAAAGGTTTTTAATTGGTTTATCATTTTCGTCTAATACATGAGCTTTAGTGTCTATCTTAAGTCCACCCATTGTATGATGAACTGCTGGTTTTCTAGGAGTAGCATAAAATGGTGCTTTCTCCACTTTTAAGCTAAATGTATCCTTATGGAATTCAGGATCAAATCCAGCATCAACATATGAGTTATACTTATTAATAGTATCTACAAGAACTGCTGGCTCCATACCAACTTTTACTGCTAGCTCTTCTAGGGTATCTGCTCTAAATAAAGTACCAGCTTCTACCTGACGGTCTAGCTTTTCTTGACTTGTATTAGCAGCTGTTTTCTTTATTTCATCATCAGCTATAAGGTAGAATAAACCACCCTGTTCTATAGCAGCTTTTGTTAAAACATCTCTTCCAGAGAATTCATTAATAAATCTTTTACCTTCTTTATTTACCATTACAAAGTTTTCAGGAGGTACTTGAACTCCGCTGAATAGTTCACCAGTTTCAGGATCTGCTACAGGCATCATTTGAGTAAAGCCCATTCCTGTAAGTGCAGCACCTACTGTTTTACCAAGTAATATTCCGTCACCAGTCATAGCGTAGGAGTTAGTAGTTTTTATATCATCAGCAATATCACTCCAATAGGTGTTATATTCTTTTAGCATCTTTGTGTTTGCACCAAAACCACCACTTGCAAGCACTACTGCTTTTGCATGAACAGTTACCTTTTGACCATTAACACCAGTTGCTATAACTCCTTTTATTTCGCCATCTTCTATGATAAATTCTTTTACAGGACTATCTGTAATGATTTTTCCTGAGTTATCTTGTACATATTTTGTTAGTGCAAGTATAAATGATGAACCATGGCTTTTAGTAGGCTTATGACCACGACGCCAAAGTGCACCAACTGGAGCGAATACTATACTTTTATCATACTCAACTCCTATTTCCTCTAGCCATTGAACACTTTCTAAAGCTCTGTCTGTAAGGATTTTTACTAGGTCATATTGTCCGTATATTGCGTTGCCATTAAGGTCAGTTCTTTTTCCACCAAAATATGTTTGCATTCTGTGAAGTAGTGGAGAATCAAATAGATGTCCTTTTTGTGTGTCAAACTTTTTCTTATAGTCAGAAAACTCTTTTCTAAGTGCATGGAAATCATCTAAATATTCTGCGTGAATTAAGCTCTCATCTGTATCTAGTAATGCTTCGATGGTATGTCTTTCACCTGGATTTTCATCAAATTTCACTTGCCATTCTGGATCTGCAGCATTTACAGGACCACCTGAACGTATGGTATTACCACCTACTGCTGGATATTTTTCAAGAACAATAGCACTTTTACCATTTTGAAGTGCTGTTGCAGCTGCACTTAATCCAGCACCGCCTCCGCCTACAACTACTACATCACAAGTATATTCTTCATCTTCTTTTATAAGGCTGCTAGCAGGTTTTGGACGTCTTTTAAGTATATCAGGGTTAACTCCTGCAAGCTTAACTGCTTTAGCTACACCGTCTAATACAGCAGTACTAGTTTCAGAAGCACCAGAAAGAGCATCAACATTTAATGTTTGTCCTTCGATTATTTTATCTGGTATTCTTACAAAAACTACATCGGCAAGACCTTCTGTTTCTCCATCTGTATTTATATCTATACTCTCTATTCTGTTTTCACTAAAGGATACTTTCATTGGAAGACTTCCGCTGTGACCTATTGCACTTACCTCATATACTCCTGGAGTAAATGTAAATTCTTCTTCTTCATTAAGCTGATTTGCAATCTTTGCAAAACGCATAAAGCGTAGGAAACATATTTCAAGGAAATCTATAGTTCTTTCATTGTTTAGATTACCTTCCTCATCAAATGCTTTGTTTGCATTTCCAAGTAAAAACTCATATCCTGGCATTACATTTGCATCTACCCCTGGTGCATCTAGGATTTGACGAAGATGTAGTTGTGCACGAGATGAACCTTGAGTATCAAGAGAAGCACCAAGGATCATTACTGGTTTTCCAGCAAGTGGATGAAGGTCAAAGCTTAGCCATTCAATTAAGCTTTTAAGGCTAGATGGTACTGAATGATTATATTCAGGAGTAGCTATAATAACACCATCATTTGCTATAATCTTATTGTTAAACATCTGTATAACTTCACTTGAGGATTGATTATCAGATTGATTAAACATAGGAACGTCTGTAATCTCAAGTATTTCTATTTCTGCCTTTGAATCAAAGTATTTTTTCATAAACTGAAGGAGTTTACGATTATATGATTTTTTTGCACTAGTTCCAACAATTGCTATAAATTTCATTATACTAATCCTCCTACTCTTCCCACGTGAATTTTTTAACTTTTTTATTTAAAACTTTTTCTGCTAAAAGTTTTGATGTTATATCAGTAAATAGAACAAACTCTCTAAAAATTTCATCAAGTTCTGCTAACTTATCAGCATATATAAGATTTCCTGTGCTATCAAATGCACCTTGTGATCTTCCTAAAAGGAATTCACTGCTTGGCATGATTCTAGCAGCAAGCTCAGGTGAATCAAGTATTTGTCTAAGATGTGCTTGTGCACGAGAAGAACCAAGTGTACCAAGAGAAGCTCCTACTATTAAAAGAGGCTTGTCTGTAAGTGCTTGGCTAGTGTAACTAATCCACTCAAGAGCACTTTTTAAAACAGCAGGTATGGCATGATCATACTCTGGGGTTGCTATTATTACTCCATCGACTTTTAAGATTTTATCAGATAATTCTTCTACTTTTTGAGGAATAATATCAGAATCCTCAAGTTCAATAAATGGAGGTAAATCCTTAATTTCATATACTTCAATATCTGCCTCATTAGAAAAATGTTTTTGCATAAATTGAAGTAACATACGATTAGTTGACACGTCTGAATTGGTGCCTACGATTGCTAAATATTTCATGGTAATCCCCTTTCTGTACATCAAAATTTCATAATTTTAGTAGTATGTTTGATATAATTTTAACATGCTCCATATATTATATCTAATAGTTATTTATTGATGTTTGATAACATATTTGTTATAATCAAAAACAAGAATAAACAAGTTAATTGTTTCACAAAGGAATGAATGAAATGTCAAAAGGCTATCCTCAGGATATTTTGTATTATATTGATGCTATTTTAAAGTACAGTAATTATGGAAAAGCTGCTAAATCACTTTATATTTCTCAACCTTATTTAACTCAGGTTATTAAAAGGGTAGAAGAGCAGTTAAACTGTGAGCTTATAAGCCGTAGTAAACTTCCATATCGTTTAACTGAGCAGGGGAAGATATATTATCAATATTTAACTTCAATAGAAAATAACTATGCAAAACTACTTAGGGAAATATCAGATGTGTCAGATATAGGCAGTAAGGTTATAAAAATAGGAGTGCTTCCTAGTCTTGGAACTTACCTTTTACCTCTGTTTTTACCAAAATTTTTAGGTATGTATCCAAACTATAGAGTAGAGCTTTCAGAGGCTTTACCAGATAAAAATGAGAAACTTACTCAAAATGGTGAATTGGATTTTTGGATTGGACAAAATTCAAGAAATATTTCTCCAAACTTAAATTCAGTTAGCTGGGGAAAACACGGATACCGTGCTATTATTCCACGCGCTTGCGATTTATATCAGAAAGATGTAGCCATTATTCCAGAGGGGACTATGGACATAAGCAAGATATTGAGTCAAAAGATGATACTTACTTCTAAAGGTTCTGCAATAAGAAAACAGATAGATCAGCTATTAAGTGTTTATAAGGTAGAGCCCAAAATCATAATGGAAAGTACAGAGATTTATACTATACGTAATCTTGCAACGAGTAATTTGGGAGTGACTTTTATACCGGAAAGTGTCTATGTAAAGGAGAGCCCCTCTGAATATAATATATATCAGGTTCCTATGGATGAGTTGAGCATAGATTATTTTATTGCATATCTAAGTGAAAGAAAACTTACGAGTATTGATAAAGACCTTATAGATGCATTTCTAACTCATGGGCAGAATAGTTTTAATATAGGAGAACAAAATGGATGAGTATACAAAGATTATATATCTTATGGGAACAAAAATAACTCTTTATATAAAGGGAAAAGATGCTGAAAAACTAGCTGAAAAAGCTTGTGATATGCTTATTCATTATGAAGAAGTTTTTAGCGCTAATAGTGATAACTCACAGCTTGGGATGCTTAAAAAAGCAGCTTCATTGGCTCCACAAAAAGTGGATGAGGAGCTGTATGAGCTGATAAAAATAGGAAAAAAACATAGTTTATGTGAAAGTACATATTTAAATATAGCAATAGGCCCGTTGATAAAATTATGGAGAATAGGTTTTGATGAGGCACATGTGCCAGACAAAGAGTCTATAAAAAAGGTATTAGAACTTTTAAGACCTGAGAATATACAACTAGATGATGAAGAAAAGAGTGTCTATTTACTAAAAGAAGGCATGGAGATAGACCTTGGAGCCATAGCTAAGGGGTATTTTGCTGATAAAGTTATGGAATTTTTTAAGGAAAATGGAGCTAGTTCAGCTATGGTGGATATGGGAGGTAATGTTCTTGTTTTTGGGGAATCACCATCTGAAGGTGGTGACTGGAAAGTAGGAATACAAAATCCTTTTTTGCCAAGAGGAAATGCGGTGGCACTTGTTAAAATAAGAAATCAATCCGTTGTAACCTCAGGTATATATGAGAGAGTACTTGAAAAAAACGGAAGTAAATATCACCATATATTTGATAGTAAAACAGGATATCCAATAGAAAGTAACGTAGCTTCCTTAACTATTATTGCTGATAAATCCGTGGACTGCGATATATATACTACAAAGCTTTTTGGATTAGATGCCACCTCAATTATACGTAGAGTTAATAAAATTAATAATATGGGTGCGGTTGTAATAACTGTGGATGGAAACCTAGCACATACAGAGAATATCAAGGGAAAGATATATCCGATAACAACTTAATAGATAGAAATATTATCTCTAAGAAGTAACCCTTTAAGCTTGATAAGTAATCCTTATTAGTAATATAATGGTATTAGAAGGTGACTTGAAGGAGGTATTTATGGGAGATAATTTTAGGTCAAAAAACTCATTAAATAATAAACTTATTAATATAACCATTTTTACTTTATGCCTTGTAATCATATTTGCAATTATAGTTGGGGTTATAATATGGCAAAAAAACGATAACTTAAAACTTATAATATTTATACCTATTGGTATTTTAGGAGTTTTGTTTAATATATATCTTTTATTTAAGGGAAAAGATAAAAGAGAAAAATAAAGAAAAAAGCCTTGCAGAAGGATTTAATAAAATTATTCTGCAAGGCTTTTTAATAGAGTTATTTTATCTTCTAAGAAGATTGCTTTTTACTTAAATTGTTGCTGCTGTTTTATTAGTATTATGTGTTGCTTCAAATTTAGAGATTTCTTCTTCTTTTAATAGAGTAAGACTTATATCGTCATATCCATTTAGAAGTTTAGTTCTTTTAAAATCTTCTACATCAAAGCTAAATTCTAATCCTGTATTATCTTTTACCTTTTTTTCTTCTAAATCTATTTCAATTTTATAACCTTCGATAGTTTCAGTTTTTTGAAATAGGGTTTCTATTTCTTCAGAAGAAAGTTTTACAGGAAGTATTCCGTTATTGAAGCAGTTATTATAAAAAATATCTGCAAAGCTTGAAGCTATGATAGCTTTAAAGCCATAATCTTCTAATGCCCAAGGTGCATGTTCTCTAGAAGAGCCGCAACCAAAGTTTGCTCTTGAAAGTAGGATAGAAGCTCCTTTATATTTAGGAAGATTTAGAACGAAATCTTCAATATCTTTTCCTTCTTCATCAAATCTAAATTCATAAAATAGGAATTTACCAAAGCCGCTTCTTTCAATTCTCTTTAAAAATTGTTTTGGAATTATAGCATCTGTATCTACGTTTGATCTATCTAAAGGAGCTACGATTCCAGTGTGTTTTATAAATGCTTCCATAAAATAATCCTCCTTATAGTAAATCTCTTACATCTACAAAGTGTCCATATATTGCAGCCGCAGCTGCCATTTCTGGAGAAACTAAATGAGTTCTTCCGCCACGACCTTGACGACCTTCAAAATTTCTATTTGAGGTTGAAGCGCATCTATCACCTGGTTTTAATACATCAGGATTCATAGCTAAACACATACTGCATCCTGGCTCTCTCCACTCGAAACCTGCTTCTATAAAGATCTTATCAAGACCTTCTTTTTCTGCTTGAGCTTTAACTCTTACTGAACCTGGAACAACTAGTGCTGTAACCTTTGGAGAAACTTTGCGACCCTTTGCTATTTTTGCAGCAGCTCTTAGGTCTTCAATTCTTCCATTAGTACAAGAACCTATAAATGCATAGTTTATTTCTATATCTTTCATAGGAGTACCAGGGGTAAGGTTCATATATTCTAAAGCCTTTTCTGTAGACTTTTGTTTATCTAAATCGTTAAAATCCTTTGGTGAAGGTACTAAATCATTAATTCCTGCTCCCATTCCTGGACTTGTTCCCCAAGTTACCTGTGGTTCTAAGGTATCTAAGTCAAATTCAAGAACTGTGTCAAACTCAGCATCTTCATCAGAACATAAAGTTTTCCATTCTTCTACAGCTTTTTCGAAAGCTTCATCTTTTGGAGCATAGTCTTTATTTCTTAAGTATTCAAAAGTAACTTCATCAGGTTGGAATAAACCAGATCTTGCTCCTGCTTCTATAGCCATGTTACAAATAGTCATTCTTTGCTCCATAGTAGTTGTTTTAAGAGCCTCTCCAGTAAATTCAATAACATATCCTGTTCCAAAGTCTGTTCCATATTTACTTATGATTCCAAGAATTAAATCCTTAGCTGTAATTCCAGATTTAAAGAAACCTTTAACTTCGATTTTCATAGTTTTAGATTTTTTTTGAGGTAAACATTGTGTTGCAAGTACATGTTCAACTTCGCTTGTACCAATACCAAAGGCTAAGGCACCGAAAGCGCCATGAGTTGCAGTATGACTATCACCACAAACAATTGTATTACCAGGTAAAGTAAGTCCAATCTCTGGCCCCATAACATGAACAACTCCCTGATTAGGACTATTTAAATCAAACAATGTAACTTTAAAATCTTCACAATTTTTACTAAGTGTATCCATTTGCTGTTTAGAAATAGGATCTTTAATATTGTATCTATCTAAAGTAGGTACATTATGGTCCATAGTAGCAAATGATAAATCAGGTCTTCTTATTTTTCTACCTGCAAGTCTTAAACCTTCAAAAGCTTGAGGTGAAGTTACCTCATGAATTAAATGAAGGTCTATATAGATTAAGCTTTGTCCGCCTTCCCCAAGACTAACTAAATGCTTATCCCAAATTTTTTCGTATAATGTTTTTTTAGCCATTAAAAAAGCCCCCTTTTTTTGTCTGACTTATTGCTTATAGTAATTTTATAACATTTAGGTTTATAATTGAAATATATATTAATTATGTTTGATATAACTGGAGGTTATATAATGGAAAGCAATTTAGAATTATATAGAGTTTTTTATAAGGTAGCAAAGTGTGGAAACATATCCTTAGCAGCTGAAGAACTATTTATAAGTCAGCCAGCAGTAAGTAAGTCTATAAAAAAGTTAGAAGATGTGTTAGGAATAACTATGTTCTCCAGAAATTCTAGAGGGGTTAAGCTTACAAAAGAAGGGGAAGTTTTCTATAAATATGTAGAAAGAGCTTTAAATGAAATTTCTTTAGGGGAAACTGTTTTGGATAAATTTAAGATGAAGGAACAAGGAAGCATAAAAATAGGGGTAAGTACTACTATATGCAAACATTTTGTTATACCTAAGCTTAAAAATTTTATAAAAGAATATCCCAATATAGAGATAAAGTTTATAAATAAAACTACCTTAGAAACCTTGAAGCTTCTTAAATATGGAGAAGTTGATATTTGCTTTGTAAGTGAACCGCCAGAAGAAGATTTTTTTAATTATATAAATTTAGTAGAAATTCAAGATATATTTGTAGCTAACAAGGAATATTTAGATTCATTAAATATTGAAGATATAAATGATATTTTTAATGTTGGGACTCTGATGTTTTTGGAAAAAGATAATATAACAAGAAAATTTATAGATAAATATCTAAGTAATAATAATATATTTGTTCAACCAGAAATTGAGATAAGTAATATGGATTTATTAGTGGAGTTTTCTAAAATAGGTTTAGGTATAACGGCTGTTATAAAAGATTTTACACTTAAGGAATTAGGTAGTGGAGAACTTGTGGAGATTCCAATAACTCCTCCTATACCTAAAAGAAGCATAGGAATGGCTTATCATAAAAGCATACCATTATCTATAGCAGCTAAAACTTTTTTAAAATATTTCCTATAAGCGTAACAATGGTTACAGAGTTAAGTTTAAGTAAGTGCTATTATTATATTAATGATATTGATTATCAATTAGAGTTCATATAATTATTAATATAATGGGAGGTATACCATGAAAAAAGATATTAACTATGTAACTATAGACGGCAGGGGAGAACATGATTCTTTTAGAGATTGTGTAACTAAAGCTATTAAGGAATTGAAACCAAATGAAGGAATACATGTAATTAAGGATTTTGAACCTTTTCCTATGTATAAAATGATGGAGGAAAAAGGGTTTGATAAGTTTGTGGAAAAAGTAAGTGATGATGAGTACCATGCTTATTTTTATCCTATTGATAAATTAGAAAAGATAAAGATGACAGAGAATCTAGATATAGACGAAGATAAGATTAATAAAATAATTGAGATAAAATTAGATTATATAAAGGGTAATATAACTATAGAAGAAGCGAAGAAAACTATGAAAGATTCTTTTGAAAAGATTACTGCTCAAGAGTTTGCTATATGTGAGCAATATCTTCAAAAGTATGGAATATCAGATGATTTATTAGCAGAAAGAATGGATGAGATATTAGAGATTTTTGATGGAATATTGGTAAGTGAGAAGCTTGATTTACCATCAGGTCATCCTGTTAAAACTTATTTAGATGAGATTTCAGCTATTAGAGAAGTTTTGAGTAAAATGAAAAAACAGTTAGGCAAGAAGTTTATCAAAAATCAATGGTTAGAGTTATATGATAAATTAGGGCAAATAAGTATTCATTTTTCTAGAAAACAAAATCAATTATTCCCAGCATTAGAAAGTAAGGGATTTGATAAACCATCAAAAGTAATGTGGACTTTAGATAATAATACTAAAGAAATAATAAGAAAATCTAGAGGACTTTTAGAGGGAGATAAGGATCAGGAATTCTTAAAGCTTCAAGAAGAAGTAATGGAAATGGTTGAGGACATGATGGTTAAGGAAGAAGAGATATTACTTCCAACTTCAATGGACTTACTTTCAGATGAAGACTTTGTGAAGATGAGAAAAGGTGATGATGAGATTGGATATTGTCTAATTAAAACACCAGCACCTTATGGAAATAAGGAGGGTAATGTTATGAATAATCTAAATGGAAGTAATGAAAATGACTTTATGAAGGATATGGCGGCAGTACTTCAAAAGCATGGCATGCTTAATTCTTCATCTAAAAATGATGTTTTAGATGTTGCTCAAGGAAAACTTACTCTTAGTCAGATAAATTTAATTTTTAAACATCTTCAAGTTGATTTATCTTATGTTGATGAAAATGAAATAGTTAAATTCTATAGTGATACTAAACATAGAGTATTCCCAAGAAGTGCAGGGGTCATAGGTAGAGAGGTACAGAACTGTCATCCTAGAGAAAGTGTTCATATGGTTGAGGAGATCATAAGAGCCTTTAGAGAAGGGGAACAGGATGAAGCTGAATTCTGGCTAGAGATTAATGGAAAGTTCATATATATTATTTATAATGCAGTAAGAGATGAAGAAGGTAACTTCAGAGGCGTATTAGAAATGATGCAGGATGTTACTAAGATAAGAAGCTTAACTGGAACTCAAAGACTTTTATCTTGGACTAATGAAGGCGCAAAGAAAAAGGAAGATGGTGAATCTGATGTTAAGGAAGAAGAACTTCCGGAGAATGAATATGGAATAACCAAAGATAGTAATATAGGGGAGATAGTAAAGAAGTATCCATATATAAAGAATTTTTTAGTTAATCTTTCTCCTAAGTTCAGTAAACTTAAGAATCCAATACTTTTTAAAACAATGTCTTCAATGGCAACAATAGAAATGATAGCTCAAAGAGGGGACTTCGAAACGAAAGATCTTTTAGAAAAGATAGTAACTGAAATAGATAAAAACAAATAGAATAAGAAAACATAAAAACATCTAGGTTCTTAGGGAGGGGCTTAGATGTTTTTTATTGCATAGGAAAGTGCATTTTTCCTATGCAATAAAAAATGCAAGGGGTGCAGGGGAAGTTTTGTTCCCCTGCCTGTCAAGGAGGGCATAAAGATTAATAATCTTTATGTACCAGCAGAGCATGGCTAAAAGGGCCAGACACGCAGTGTCGTCGAAGGGAACCATAGGGTTCCCTAGCGAAGTGGCGCAGCCACTTTTTTGCATTAAGTAGTTTCCATTGTATTAAAAAATTCATAGTAATATAATAGTAATTAAAATACATAAAATGGAGAATAATTGCGAATGAATATAGCCATGGATTTAAGTAAAAAAGAAGAACTAGAAATTAGAAAATCAATAGCGATTACTAATATGAAGAGGCTTGTGATAGGACTAACTATAACAGCTCTTATGGAGATATTTATAATTATATTTCATGATTTACCAGGAATAAGATCTTCAGAAAGTGCAGGTAAGTGGATATATATTTCATATTTAATATTGCATGGAATTATTTCAGTGCTGGGATTATATTTTGCAGTATATTTTAGAATAGTAACTAAAAGAGAACTAGCTAGAAGTATAAGTTTTTATGAAAACTGTGTCTACTTTATTTTAGGCATTATTCTGCTTAGTATAACTTTAATTACTGGCTTAGATCAATTTACTACTGGTCAGATAGTGGCCTTTGGGGTGAATATAATCTATAGTGGATTAGTTATTATTATAAAAAAACCTTACAATAATATAATGTATATAACATGTTTTTTAACCTTTATCATAGAGATGATAGTATTTCAGAAAAATAAAGACATATTATTTTCTCACCTAATGAATGGAGCGTTTTTCTTTGTTTCTGCATATTTTCTAGCTAAGTTTGTATATAACAATCAAGTTTCTCACTTACATAAAAATATGAAACTTGAAGAAAGTAACAAAAAACTTCAATACTTATCTAATTATGATTTATTAACAGAAATACCTAATAGGAGATATTTTAAAGAACAGTTAGAAAAGGTTCTAATGGATAAACATACTACTTGTAAATCATACATAGTCGTTATGGATATTGATTTTTTTAAAAAGATAAATGATAAGTATGGGCATCCGGTAGGAGATGAAATATTGAAGCAGTTTGCAAAACTAGTAGAAGAAAATATTACTTCTGATGATTTGGTAGCTAGATTTGGAGGAGAAGAGTTTATAATATTTATTTCCAATAGGGAGACCGAAAATATTGAAGACAGAGTAGACTCATTGAGAAAAGTTATTGAGAAAAATGAGTTTAAGGTAGGAGATACAATAATTAAGATAACTTCAAGTTTTGGGATATCTATTCTTGATGGAGCTGGAGAATTAAATTTTGAAAAGGCCTACAGATTTGCAGATGAGGCTCTATATCAGGCTAAAGAAAGTGGGAGAAATAAAATACATTTAATCAAGAATTATGATGTGCAAAACCCTTAATAACATTCGTATATACACGAATGTTGTTTTATAAAATTCCTATAATTATTGTATTAATTAATTTTTCGTGTTAAAATTAAGATGAATTATAATGGGATTTATTAATTATGTTTAAATATGAAAGGAATAGTTTATGATTAACGAAGATTTTATTTCAAAAAGAGTTGGAATAATAGGCGGTGGTCAATTAGGAAAGATGATGATAAATGAAGCCGCTAAAATGGGGATTTTCACAGCTATACTTGACCCATCAGAAGACTGTCCTGCTAGTTGTTTAGCAAATGAAAAGATTGTAGCAAGTTTTGATGATAAAGAGGCACTATTAGAACTGGCAAAAAAGGTAGATGTTTTAACCTGTGAGTTTGAACACATATCAACAGAAGCTTTAAGAGAGCTAGAAGAAAAAGGGTATGATGTTTATCCTAAATCTAGCAGTTTGAAAATAATTCAAAACAAATACAATCAGAAAAAAGAACTTGAAAAATACAATATTCCATTAGGGGATTTTATAGAAATTAAAAAAGCTCATGATATAGAATTAGCAATAGAAAAGTTTGGATATCCAGCTATGCTGAAAAGTGCATTGGGAGGGTATGATGGTAAAGGAAATAGTCTTATAAAAACAAAAGAGGACATCATTAAAGCATTTACAGAATTAAAGGGCGATATTATGCCACTATATCTTGAAAAATATATTCCATATGTAAAAGAAATATCAGTTTTATGTTGTATAGGTAGAGATAAAGAAATAGCTATATATCCAGTAGCAGAAAATGTACATAAAGACAGCATATTATTTGAAACTTCAGTACCAGCTGCTATAAGTAGTAGTGTGGAAGAAAAAGCTAAAAATATAGCTAGAGAAGTGTGTAAGATTTTTGATACTGCAGGCATCTTGTGTATTGAAATGTTTTTAACAGAGGATGAAGAGGTACTGGTAAATGAGGTTGCACCAAGACCACACAACTCTGGTCATTATACAATAGAGGGATGTATAACCTCACAGTTTGAAAATCATATAAGAGCTATAGTTGGGCTTCCTTTAGGAAAAACTGATTTAATAATACCAACAGTAATGAGAAACATATTAGGGGAGCCAGGCTACAGTGGAGAAACTTTTGTTGAGGGAGCTTATGAAGCCTTAAAAGTTGGGGGAACCTATCTTCATGTATATGGCAAGTCAGAGACTAAGCCACATAGAAAGATGGGGCATTTAACAGCAGTTGGGGAAACTGTAGAGCAAGCTAAAGAAAAAGCTCAAGAAGCAAGTAAATACATAAAAGTTATTTCTAAAATAAAGCATTAGAAAAGAGGGGGAAAGTTATGAAACCAATAGTAGGTATAATAATGGGGAGTGATTCAGACCTACCAGTAATGAGGGAAGCAGCTGAAATTTTAACACAATTTGAAGTACCTTATGAAATGACAATAGTTTCTGCTCATAGAACTCCAGATAAATTATACAGTTATTCTAAAGAAGCAAAAGACAGAGGAATAAAGGTAATTATTGCAGGAGCAGGTGGAGCAGCACACTTACCAGGAATGGTTGCAGCTATGACAGCTCTACCAGTAGTAGGAGTTCCTGTGAAAACTAGTACATTAAATGGAGTAGATTCGCTATATTCAGTTGTTCAAATGCCTCCAGGAGTTCCAGTTGCAACTGTTGCAATTAATGGAGCAAAAAATGCAGGGATTTTGGCAGCTCAAATTTTAGGTACTGTAGACGAAAAAGTTTATAATGCGGTTGATAAATATAAAAAGGATTTAGAAAGTATGGTACTTAAAAAAGCTGAAGACTTAGAGAGTACAATTAAATAATTATATAAATAAAAGAACTAAGTATGCCTTAGTTCTTTTAGAGAATGTGAAAAATTTTGTGTGAATTATAAATTATGCTTATCTATATAACTGGAAATTAGATTTCCAGTTATATTTTTTACCTTAATTGGAATACTAATACTAAGTTGTGTTATGTTTTTAGCTTTTGCAAAAATAGAATTTATATACATTATTTCCACAAGAAGTACAAGCTTAAATTATTTCATCTTTAGCAATCCTATCTCCAAAAATTATCATAAATTGAGATAGTATTAATCCCCAATTCGGAACAGGTGAAGTCCACTTCTTCATCACTACATTTGTTGCTAAATAGAGTGATTTTCTAAGAGAATCATCAGTAGGAAATACGGTTCTAGTTTTAGTAAATTTTCTAAGCTGTCTATTAAAGCCCTCTAATGCATTTGTTGTGTATATCATCTTTCTTATTCCTTCGGTAAACGAGAAGAATGTTGAGAGTTTATCCCAGTTTACGTACCATGAATCTATTACATTTGAATATTTTTTATCCCATTTATCCTTCAACTCATCGAGCTGCGCTAGCGCTATTTCTTCTGTTGATGCCTTACAGACCTTCTTTAAATCCGCCATAAATTCTTTTCTATCTTTATATGGTATATATCTCATAGAATTTCTAATCTGATGAATTATACAGTTTTGAATACATACATTAGGAAATACTGTTCTTATGGCGTCAGGTAGGCCCTTTAAACCATCCATACATGCTATGAATATATCTTTAACTCCTCTGTTGCTTAAATCATTGCAAACTCCTAACCAGAATTTAGCCCCTTCAGCCTCACCAATCCATATTCCTAAAATATCTTTGTAACCTTCCATATCAACGCCCATACATATGTAAGCTGCTTTTGTAACAATTCTATGATCATCTCTTACTTTGAAATGAATAGCATCCATATATAATATAGGATAGATAGCATCTAACATTCTATTTTGCCATTCGGCGGCGGAAGCCATTACTTTATCTGTTATATTTGATATCATACTTGGTGATACATCTATTCCATATAACTCCTCTAGCTCTGCTTGAATATCTCTAGTTGACATTCCTCTAGCGTATAGACCTATTATCTTTTTATCTAACTCACTACATTCACTTTGATATTTTCTTATAGATACTGGCTCAAACGTAGATTTTCTATCACGAGGAATATCAAGTTCCACTTCTCCAAAACTGCTTCGTACATTCTTTTTAGAATAGCCATTTCTGTAATTTTTCTCTTCGGCATTCTCTATTCTTTCATATCTTTCACGTCCTAATGACTCATCCATTTCAGCTTCTAAAAGTTGTTGAATAACATCTTTAAATAATTTTTGCATTAATCCATTTTTACCAACTACATCTTCCATGGACTTACACTTTTTAACTTCTTCTTGATAGTTTATATTAGGTATTTCTATTTCTTTCATGTTGGAATCCTCCTTTATTTATAAGAATATTATTCCAAATCTACCATCAGATAATACAAAAAAGGATGTAGTAGATTTGTTTTCACACAAATCTTTCTACATCCCCTTCTTTTTTATTTATATCCTATAGAGTTACTTCTTCGGTTTCTCCATTAAAAGAACAAATAGATGCAGTTCCTTCTGTAAAATAAAGAACTTCAAAAATGCCGTCATCTGCTTTGTACATATTTTTTAAAGCAGGATTAGTTTCTATCATAGCTTCTCTTGCTTCTTGTCTAGAATCTACAGCTAATTCTCCAGCCAAACGAATCCATCTTCCTTTATACATTGCACTTATTTCAACCTTAGGGTTTTTTAGTATTTGTTCAAATACCTTTTTCTTGTTGTTAGTTGCAATGTAAGTCTTTCCATCAAATTCTGCTACAGCTCCAAATGGGCGTACACGAGGTTGTCCTCCTTCATTAGTTGCTAAATAAAAAGTTTTTGCATCAAAAAGAAATTGTGCTGCTATGTTCATAGTATTGCTCCTCTCAATATTATAGTATAAAATTATATTATAGAAATATATTATATTGTTTGTCTATTTATAACAAGTACGTGTTTTTGCAATAGTAAGTATCTTATATGATACTATTAGGAGGAGAAATGGATAAAAGTTTAGAATTATTCGGAAAATGCCCTTACGTAACGGTTCAGAAAGTTTTTTCAGGAAAATGGGTTATATTAATTATTCACCATTTAGAAAAAGGAACTCTTAGGTTTGGAGAGTTAAAAAGAAAACTACCAGAAGTTACGCAAGCAACTTTGACTAAACAGTTAAGAGAGTTAGAACATTCTGGAATGATAAAAAGAAATGTATATCCAGAGGTACCTCCAAAAGTAGAATATTCTCTTACGGAAATAGGAAGAGAATTTATTAGCGTATTAGATGAATTTGAGATTTTTGGAAATAAATACATAGAGTATATGAATAACTCTGTTTCAAAGTAGAGTTTTGTAAATCTAACAAGGAAAAGGAATAGCTTATAAACTNNAGTTTATAAGCTATTCCTTTTTTGAAAGTTTATCCATATATTTTCAGATGACATGAAAATACAACTTTATAAATATTTTGTACGATTTATTTTAACATAATATGACATACAATACAAACTTTTATAAAAAAATATATTAATTATTAAAAAAATTCATAATAATTATTTTTCAAAACGAAAAAAAGTTTAATTATATTAAATCTTTTTTAATAATATTCAACATTTCAGTACAAAATATTTATTTTGTATATATGATATTAAAAATGAACTAAAGGATTAAATGTAAATTGGGGAGGAATAGTAATGAAGAGGTTTAACAATTTAAAAATCGCACCCAAAATAGTATCATTGTTTATCACTGTGGCATTATTTATAGGTATAGTAGGGGCCATGGGAATAAACAGTATGGGGAAAATAAATGATAATTCAATACGTATGTATAGCTATAATATTAATTCAATTTTAAAAATTACAGATGCAGACTCAAATTTCTCTAGTATTAGAACTAATTTATTAAAAATGGTATACCAAAATGATAAAAAAGAAACTAATGAGGAACTTGAGATACAAATAAACACATTATTCAGTAAAAATGATGAGTTACTGGATTACTATGTAAATAATTTAATGAATCCTAATGAAAAAGAAAGTGTTGATAAAATACAATCTGATATGAAGATTTATAAAAATGGAGTTAAAAAGGCAATAGGATATGTAGAATTAGGGAATTATGGCGAAGCCTCTAAAGCAGTTACAGAAATGAGTAAAACAAGATCTGAAATACAGAATGCGTTTGAGCAAATAATAGAAATGAATAAAAATGAAGCTGAAAGTGCAAACAATGAAAATCTAAGAATTTTTAATGTTTCAAAAATTACGGCTATAGTTATAACTGTAATAGGATTTGTTTTAGCTAGTATATTAGGTTTATTAATATCCTTATCAATAGCTAAAAAGCTTTCTAAAGTAGTAGATTTCGCTAAAGCATTAGGTGAAGGTGATTTAACTAAAAATATGAATGTGGATTCTAAGGATGAAATAGGTATTTTAACTATGGAGTTGAATAAAGCAAAAGATAATGTGAAGACTCTTATAAGTGAAATTATAAATGGATCATCAGAGATAAGTGCAGGAAGTGAAGAATTATCTGCAACTACAGAAGAGGTATCCAGTAAGATGGAAGTAGTAAATGAAGCCACAAATCAGATATCTAATGGAATACAAGATCTTAGCGCAACTACCGAAGAAGTTAGTGCCTCAGCTGAAGAAATTGGTGCAACAACTAATGAATTAGCAAACAAAAGTAATGAGGCATTTAAAGCTGTTGAGCAAATAAAACAAAGAGCTGAAAAGATAAAACAAAGAGCTGAAAAAAATATTGATGATGGAAAAATAATATTTAATGAAAATCGAAATAATGTATTAAAAGCTATAGCTGATGGTAAGGTAGTTGAAGATGTAAAAATAATGGCTGACTCTATAGGTGCAATAGCAGAACAAACTAATTTGTTAGCTTTGAATGCTGCAATTGAAGCAGCTAGAGCAGGAGAAAAAGGAAAAGGCTTTGCTGTAGTTGCTGACGAGGTTAGAAAGTTAGCAGAACAATCTGGAGAAGCCGTAAGTGGAATTCAAAGTATGGTAAAGCAGGTTCAAGATGCTTTTGAGAATTTATCTAAAAGTGGACAAAGCTTTTTAACATACATGGAAGAAACTGTAGGCCCTAATTATGACTTATTACTAGAAACAGGAATACAGTATGAAAAAGATGCAGAACATATAAATAATATTACAAAAGAAATATCAATATCAGCAAATCAAATAAATGAAGTTATAGAACAAGTAAACAGAGCTATTCAGAATGTATCAGCAACTGCTGAAGAATCAGCTAATAGTTCTGAGGATATACTTTTAAGCATTAATGAAGTAACAGATGCAGTAATAGATGTAGCAAAAACTTCACAGGCTCAGGCAGAAGTTTCTCAAGACTTAAGTGAACTAGCACAGAAGTTTAAAGTATAATGTTAAGAGGGTTTAGAGGTAAAATGATATATAATAATTCTAATGCATATTATGAAGGAGATTATAATCAATGTGCTTATAACAATAAAGAAGTTAATTTGAATATTTGTAGTCATTTAGAGAGGTATATAACAGATATTAAAAATTTGATATTTAAACCTAAAAGTAAAACAAAGGATTTTTTTCAATTCGATAATAAAATACAGGTTTTTCTAAATGATAATAATATTATAATTATGATTAATATTACAGATAGGTGTAGTTTGAGTTGTAATAATTGTAACATTGATGGTAATCACATAAAAATAAATGTAGACGAAAAAGAGATTTTTAAGAATGTTAAAAATATATTAGAGTATTATTCAAATCAAATAGAAAAATGTGATTTGGTTTTCTATGGAGGAGATCCATTAGTGGATTTTAACAAGATACTTTACATATATGATAATCTAGGGAGAAATTATCATGTAAATATAATAACAAATGGATTTCTATTAACTGATGAAATAATAAAAGTAATAGTAAATAGAGATATAAGTGTATATGTAAATTTTGATCTCGGGACTAAGAATAAAATATGTGAAAGAATCAAGGACAACTTATTAAAGTATAAAAAGAAATATGCATATAGTAACAACATTAAAATAATAACTCATTATAATTTTCATTCAAACTTAGAGAAACTAGATAAATTTTATGAAGAAAGCAAATTACAGATTGCAATTTTAAAAGAAGATTATAGTGAGAATCTCAAATATTATGATAAAGTAGAACAATCAATAATAGATGGGTATTTAGATCAATATAGAAACCTAACTAATAAATATAAACTATACAAAAAACAAGGAAAAGAATGTTCAAGCTTTTTAAAACTACTTTTAAATTATAACTAATAAAATTAATATGTCTTAGTATATTTCTAAATTGGAAATATATTAAGACATTTTTCCTTACTAAAATGATATTAATAGACATAAAAAGTCAAAAAAATTATCACGATAAATAGTTTAAATCCATACTATAGAATGATAAGTTATTAAACTAGCTAATAACTTAATAAATTTTATCTTAGGAGGAAATTGATGAGTAATATAGCTTTACAGATAGAACGTTTGGCAGATGGAAATGTAGCATCTGGATCAAGTGTTATCTTTGATAGTGTAGTATATTCGTCAGGAAATATTAGTTATAATGCGGCAACTGGGGTAATAACATTTAATGAAGTAGGAAGATATGTGCTTGATTGGTGGATAGCGGTACAGACAGCTACAACTCCAAATTCAGTTATATTTGCAGCAGTATCTTCTCAAGGCGATATATTGGAAGGCAATATGCCAATTAAAACGGGAGAAGTAGTAGGTGTAGGGATAGTAGATGTTACTGTAGCGCCAGTTACTTTAAATTTAAATTATATTGGAGCAGGAACAGCTATTTTTGCATCTACTGTACCTGTAAAGGCTACTATGGTGATAATAGAGGACGATATAGTTAGTCCTACAGGAGGAATAGGTCCAACTGGAGCAACAGGAGCAACAGGAGCAACAGGAGCAACAGGAGTAACTGGATCAACCGGAGCTACAGGAGTAACTGGGGTAACTGGGGTAACTGGATCAACCGGAGCAACAGGAGTAACTGGGGTAACTGGATCAACCGGAGTAACAGGAGTAACAGGAGTAACTGGAGTAACAGGAGTAACTGGAGTAACTGGAGTAACTGGAGTGACTGGAGCAACTGGGGCAACCGGAGTAACAGGAGTAACAGGAGTAACAGGAGTGACTGGAGCAACTGGGGTAACTGGGGCAACCGGAGTAACAGGGGCTGGACTTACTGGATTAGTAGTATTTGATCCAGCAGCGGCACCCGGTTATCCAGTAGGGCAAGTAGTAACTTATAATGGAGGAACCTATATAGTTAATACTGCTCCGCCTACAGGAACACCAGACACATCACCAGATTATACACCATTAGCATTACCAGGAGCAACTGGAGCGACTGGAACGTCTGTTTTGACAGAAGGATTTGCAGCTTTCTTACCAACATTTACAACAGCAGCAAGTACTCAGTTAACTGGATGGACTGTTACCAGTCCATACTTTACAAGTGCTAGCTTTGACCCAACGACTGGTATTTATACAGTACCTGCTACTGGAAGATATAATATAGAAGCTACAATTAATTTTGCAACAACTGCAGCTATAACTATATCTTTAGGAGCTGGCATTGATCCAGCCCTCACAGTTCGTAGAATTGCGCCAACTACAACTGACTTAATAAGTGGATTATTCCCACTTCTTAATGTTAATGTTGCTTTAGTATTAACTTTAAGAGCTATATTAGGAAGTGGTACAGTAACATTATCAGGAGAAGTCGAGTTGGCTGCAGGAGATACTGTGGGATTATTCTATGAAGCAGATGGATTAACAATTCCTTTGGATCTTGGAGGAGGAGCTCCAGGGACTATATGGAGTATAAATCGTTTGACTTAAAAATTAACAAAAAATAGTGTTTTGCCCTCTGGTATATATTTCATAATTTAGACCAGAGGGCATTTTTATATGAAAATGAAGTTTATAATTTTTATAATAATTTTCGGATATATAAGCTGTTATGTTTTCTTGTAATTACTATATTTTTACATTAATACACATAAAAGTATATAAAAATACACTGAAATACATCAATTGTAACTATGCTCTTGCTGTAAACATATTATAAAATGACAAGCTTTAGGTTAAATAAGACCATAAGCTAAATTTTATATGTAAGGAGGAAATTTATGAGTAATATAGCTTTACAGATAGAGCTTTTAGTAGCAGAAAATATAGCATCTGGCTCAAACATTATTTTTGATAATACTGTTTACTCAGCAGGAAATGTTAGTTATAACACAGTAACAGGAGTAATAACATTCAATGAAGCAGGAAGGTACGTTCTTAATTGGTGGGTAGCAGTTCAAACTGCAACTGCTCCAAATTCAGTTATATTTGCAGCTGTATCTTCACAGGGAGATATTTTAGAAGGTAATATGCCTACTAAAACAGGAGAAGTAGTAGGGTTTGGCATTATAGAGGTTAGTGCAGCACCTGTTGCTCTGACATTAGACTATATTGGATCAGGTACAGCAATTTTAGCTTCTACTGTTCCAGTAAAAGCAACTATGGTTATAGTAGAAGATGATATTGTTAGTCCAACAGGTGGTACTGGAATAACCGGAGCAACAGGAGTAACAGGAGCAACAGGAGTAACAGGAGCAACTGGAGTAACAGGAGCAACAGGAGTAACAGGAGTAACAGGAGTAACTGGAGTAACAGGAGTAACAGGAGTAACTGGAACAACTGGAGCAACAGGAGTAACAGGAGCAACTGGAGTAACAGGAATAACTGGGGTAACAGGAGCAA
>NZ_DCLI01000038.1:0-55614 GCF_002320975.1 Clostridium sp. UBA1652 | reverse complement strand
AACTGGAGCAACTGGAGTAACTGGAGCAACTGGAGCAACAGGAGCAACTGGAGTAACAGGAATAACTGGAGCAACAGGAGTAACTGGAGCAACAGGTGAAACAGGAGCAACAGGAGCAACAGGAATAACCGGAGCAACAGGAGTGACAGGAGCAACAGGTGAAACAGGAGTAACTGGGGTAACAGGAGCAACAGGTGAAACCGGGGCAACCGGAGTAACAGGAGCAACAGGCGAACCTGGAGGAGTAACAGGTGAAACTGGAGCAACCGGAGCAACAGGTCCAACTGGAGCTATAGGTGAAACCGGAGTAACAGGATCAACGGGGCCAACTGGAGCTATAGGTGAAACAGGGCCTGCTGGAGGAGCAACTGGGGATACCGGAGCAACTGGAGCAACCGGAGCAACTGGAGCAACTGGAGCAACAGGAGCAACCGGAGCAACAGGAGCAACTGGAGCAACTGGAGCAACAGGAGCAACCGGAGCAACCGGAGCAACTGGAACTGTTCAACCAAATCCGTTTGAAGTATATGTTCAAGCTGGTGCAGTTGGTGGAGATGGAACTCAGGCAAGCCCATTTGGAACTATTCAACAAGGTGTTACAGCAGTATCACCTACAGGTATAGTTCATGTTTTAGGAGGAACTTATTCAGTTACTGCAACAATTACAGTTAATAAAGCAGGAGTAACATTACAAGGATATCCTAATACAATAGTTTTATTACAAGCAGCTGTGATTCCTTTCCTTGTTACTGGAAGCGGAGTTACAATAGATGGATTTACTATTACAAGTGATTTGGCGTATGCAGTTGAGTTTATACAATTTGCAGGAATTAATCACAAGCTAACAAATAACTATATATATGGACCACCTCAGGCAGGACCATCTACAGGTTGGGTAGTAAATCGTGGATTTTTAACCCAGGGAAATGTAGTTAACCTGATAGTTCAAAATAATATATTCTACTTTATGAGACAACCAGCATATTTAAATCCAAATTCTACAGGATATATTGTAGATAATGTGACTTATAATACTAGAGGATTTGTTGTAGATAGAGCAATATTTGTTTTCTCAGGAAACTCATGGGGAATTCCACAGAATGCCGTTGATATTGCATTGCTAGTTGGGACTCCTACTGGTGCACCATATGATCCTACTTCAGCATTATCAACCTATAACAGTTCCGCAGTAATAAGTGATCAGAGATAAAGAAATATAGAATATTATAGTTTATAAATTTACCCTACTAAATTAATGTCATTGATTTAGTAGGGTTATATATTTATAAGAATAAAAAATCATTTAGAGATAAAATTTATATTTTTTCAGCTATACTTTTCTTATAATGTAAAATCGTTTTAGAATTTCCACTAAAAAATTAAAAAAAATATAACACTTTTGTTGACATATATAATATATTATTGTACATTTATAATGTAATTTAATAAACCTCACTTTTAATGGTGGGGTAGAGGCGCGATATTTATTAGTCTTTAGAAGAGTTTGAGAAGCAATGATGCTATAGAGAAGGAAATATCGCCGAAGTAAATAATAATCTCATTATTATTTGCTGGGTCTGTAGTTAAGAGCTGCAGGACTGTCTCAATAAGCCACCCAGTTTATTGAGTTGTGCTATCTCATTTAGGGAAAAGTGGAGGGAAACTAGTAGCAACTATGTTTATTGCGATCTGAGTTCAGCTCAGATCTTTTTTTATAACTTAAAAAGATAATATAAGCTAAAAATATGAGGGGGAACAAAAAATGAAAAAATTATCATTAATAGTAACAGCTGTTTTATCAGCAACACTTTTACTTACAGGATGTGGCTCAAAGGCTTCTGATACATCAAAAACTGAAGATACTTTTAAAGTTGGAATGGAAGCTGGGTACGCTCCTTTTAACTGGACTCAAAAGGATGATTCTAATGGTGGAGTTAAAATTGATGGGGCTGCAGAATATGCAGGAGGCTATGATGTAGAAATAGCTAAAAAGATTGCTGAAGATTTAGGTAAAAAGTTAGTTATAGTTAAAACAGAATGGGATGGATTAATACCAGCACTAGAATCTGGAAAGATAGATGCAGTTATAGCAGGTATGTCTCCAACAGCAGAACGTAAAGAAACAATAGACTTTTCAGATAATTACTATAAATCAGAGTTAGTTATGGTAGTTAAGAAAGGTGGAAAATATAATGGAGCTACTTCGTTAAAAGATTTTAGTGGAGCTAAAGTAACTGCACAATTAAATACTTTTCACTATTCTGTTATAGATCAAATAGCTGGAGTTCAAAAACAAACAGCTATGGATAATTTCTCGGCTATGAGAGTTGCTCTTGAGTCAGGTGTAATTGATGCATATGTTTCAGAACGTCCAGAAGGAATTAGTGCTGAATCTAATAGCAATAATTTTAAGATGATAGAGCTTAAGGATGGATTTAAGGCATCTGAAGAAGATGTTGCAATAGCAGTAGGAGTGAAAAAAGGCAGTGATTTAACAGCTAAGATCAATTCTACATTAGCAAAAATTTCTGAATCAGATCGTAAGACTATAATGGATAATGCTATAAAAAACCAACCTGCTGCTGAATAATAGCAAGGTATATATAAAGCCGAGTGTATTTAAATAACATTCGGTTTTGTCAAGTGAAACTTGATTCAGATAGGGTTTTATCCCCAGCTGAATTTTAGTTGAACCTATCTAGAGTCGTGCCAATGTTATCTCCCACCAGAGGTATTACAGTGGCTAGACGTCAGATAAATTAAAGGAGTGAAAAAATGACTTTTGAGGATATTGTAAAAATCTTTTCAAATAACTGGCCTATGTTTTTACGTGGAGCTGGTATGACTTTATTAATTTCTATTATTGGTACAATCTTAGGATCTATTATAGGATTGTTAGTAGGAATGGTTAGAACTATTCCTGTACCTGAAAGAGGTATAAAAAAGGCAGTTCTAAAAATTATTAATGCTATCTTATCTATTTACATAGAAGTATTCCGTGGAACCCCTATGATAGTACAAGCGATGGTAATTTATTATGGATCAGCTTTAGCTTTTGGGATAGATATGAACCGAATATATGCAGGTATATTTATAGTATCTATAAATACAGGAGCGTACATGTCAGAAATTGTCCGTGGAGGAATAGTTTCTATTGACAAAGGACAGTTTGAAGCAGCACATGCTATAGGTATGAGTCATGTTCAAACTATGATTAATGTAGTATTACCACAGGTTATTAGAAATATATTACCAGCTACAGGTAATGAGTTTGTTATAAATATAAAGGATACATCTGTACTTAGTGTAATATCTGTAACAGAGTTATTTTTCCAAGCAAAATCTGTAGCAGGAATCAATTATAAGTTTTTTGCAACGTTTTTTATTGCTAGTGTTATGTATTTTATAATGACCTTTGCAGTAACAAGAATACTAAGATTTATCGAGAAAAAAATAGATGGTCCGGACAACTATATTATGTATGCAAACCAAATGCAAGTTGAAACACCAGAAGATATGTTACGCAGAAACCAAAATAATTAGGTTAAGGATTTAAGGACAAAGGAGATAAGTATGGAAAAAATAATTGATATTAAACATTTAAATAAATCCTTTGGAACTCATGAAGTTTTAAAAGATATTGATTTTTCAGTAAATAAAGGAGAAGTTGTTTGTATCATAGGATCATCGGGTTCAGGTAAGTCTACTCTTCTTCGCTGCGTTAACCTTTTGGAGAAACCAAGTGGTGGTGAGATAATATATAAAGGAAAAGATATTTTACATGATGAACATGATACACGTGCATATCGTACAAAGCTAGGCATGGTATTTCAACAGTTTAATCTATTTAACAATCATGATGTTCTAAGTAACTGTACTGTAGGACAAATGAAGGTTTTAAAAAGAAGTAAAGAAGAGGCTGAGAAAGTAGCCATGAAGTATTTACAAGTTGTAGGTATGGAGCGTTTTATAAATGCAAAACCAAGACAATTATCTGGTGGACAAAAACAGAGAGTTGCTATTGCTAGAGCTCTTTCTATGGAGCCAGATGTTATACTGTTTGATGAACCAACATCAGCTCTTGATCCAGAAATGGTAGGCGAAGTTCTAAAGGTTATGAAAGAACTTGCAGAATCAGGACTTACTATGATGGTAGTAACTCATGAAATGGGATTTGCTAAAGAGGTATCTGATCGTGTAGTGTTTATGGATAAAGGCGTTATAGCAGAAGAAGGTCTACCAGAAGAAATATTTAATAATCCAAAACAAGAACGTACTAGAGAGTTCTTAAAAAGGACTTTAAATTAATAAACTAAACCCTTGAATTTCAAGGGTTTTATTTTTTTATACACCTATGTAAATCTATGTCTTAAAAGGTAATAAAAATTTAAACATTAGTTCATAATTGAAAATGATTACTAATGTTGACAGGTTTCTTCAAAAGTTGTTTAATTGAAACTGACCAGTCGGTTTATGAATAAAAGGAGGAAGGAACATGAATAAAACTAATAAATTTAATGCTAAAAAATCTGTTATAGGAATTTTAATTATATCTGTAATTGCTGTAACACTTATACCTATGCTATATTCCTCTATTTATTTAAGCGCATTTTGGGATGTCTATGGTAAATTAGATAATGTGCCTGTAGCGTTTGTAAGTATGGATAAGCCTATAGTAAAAGATAATAAGAAGTATAATATAGGACAAGACTTACAAGATAACCTAAAAGATAATAAAAAGGTTCAGTGGAATTTTGTAAATTATGATGATGCAAAGGCTGGGGTTGAGGGTAATAAATATTATGCAATGATAGTCATACCAGAGGATTTTTCCCAAAAGATTGCAGACTCAAAAGATGGTGTTTTTAATAAACCTGAGATAATTTATGAAGCTAACAAAGGGCGAAACTATATATTCTCACAAATATCTGAAAAAGTAGCAACAAGTATAAAATCAGAAATAGCAGAAAATATACAAGAGGAAACTTCAAAAGCACTTGTTGACAATTTGTATGATATTAAAAAGTCATTAGGAGATGCTAGTGATGGGGCTAATAAACTTCAAGATGGAACTCAACAACTTTACGATGGAAGTAAGGATTTATCAAATGGACTAATTAAAGCATCCAACGGATCAGGAGAACTACAAAAGGGACTAAAAGATGCAGCAAAGGGTGAAAGCCAAGTTTATAATGGAATAAACTCTTTAAGTATTGGATTGAACCAGCTTAAAGAAGGATTAACTCAAAAAAATGATAAAGTAGATCAACTTATAGCTGGAGCAAAGGGAGTTTCTGATGGAGCTAATGCTATTTATGGTAAAGCTAGTGATGCAAATATTAAGCTATCTCAAAACTTAAATAGTGCAGCTACTGGAATTAAGGATGTATCGAGTTATATAAATACTTCAGATGCTTTAATAGCATCAGTTTTAGAAACTTATAAAACAACCGGAAATTTAGATGTTGCAACTCTTATGAAGGCTCAGGCTATTTTAGATGGTGTTAAAAGTAAGGATATAAGTAGTAATATAGCATATCCATTGAGTCAATCAGCTAATTCACTACAGCCTTTAGTGGATGGACTAGGTACACTTAAAGGTGGAGCAAAACAAGTGGCTGATGGTACTTCTGAACTTGTAAAAGGTATTGAAGCAAGTCAAATACAGGCAGCAGTAGGCGTAGATCAATTAATTGCCGGGACAAGTTCATTAAAAGATGGAAGTGGACAAATACTACAGGGATTAAATACTGCTGCTGACAAAACAGGAGAATTAAGTAGTGGATTATCACAACTAAGTAATGGTGCAAATACTTTAAACTCTGGTTTAAATGATGCAAATGAAGGAAGTAAAGAATTAAAAAATGGTCTAAATAGTGGATACACAGATATGGCTAATAATTTAAAATTTACATCAGATAATATGGCCGACTTTGTAAAGGAGCCAGTAGTATTAAATGAAAATACTATAAATAACGTAGAATATTATGGTGAAGGATTAGCTCCTTATTTTGTATCATTATCTTTATGGTTAGGAGCAATGTTTATTAACCTTTTATTATCACTTGTTAAGAAATTTGATTTAATAAAAGGAAAGTTCTTTAACAGCTTTTTAGGAAAGTTTGTATTAGGTACAGTAATAGCTGTTGTTCAAGCTTTATTAGTAAGCGTAGTGCTTACTAAGGGATTAAATATACACACAGTATCCATGACAACTTTCTTCATAACAAATATGTTTATATCTGTTGTATACTTTAGTGTGATGTATGGAGCTTCACATGCTATAGGAATTGTGGCAACACCAATAATGTTTATTATATTCCTATTGCAGTTAGCTTCATCAGGAGGAACTTTCCCAATAGAAACAGCACCAACTTTCTTTAAAATAATAAACGAATATATACCTATGACTTATGCTGTATCTATACTGAGAATGGTAACTAGCGGAATAAATTCTGTAGTGTTTAATAAGGATATCTTTATACTACTAATATTTATGTTAGCATTTTTATGTGGAGGTCTAGTTATAAGAGCTATTATTAATATTTTACAAAAAGAGAAAAAAAGTAATGAAAATTTAAAAGCAGCTTAAGAGATAATTCTCCTTTAGGGTAAAATCTAGAGGGGAATTTTTGTTTGTCAATTTGACGTACAGTAATAGGATAGGTATTATGATAAGGAGGTTAGTTCCATAAAATTTACAAGGGGGATATAGATTTGCAGAATTTATTATTAACACTATTAGTAGCAATAGTAGGAGGAACAATAGCACTAAAATTAAAAGTTCCAGCTGGAGCAATGATAGGAGCTATGATTTCAGTAGCAATTTTTAATATAGTTTTAGGAAAGGCTTATTTCCCAGTAAATGCGAAAATAGTTACACAGATAGCAGCAGGAGCTTTTGTTGGAGCTGGAATAACTTATAGAGATATTATAAGTCTAAAATCAATAATAAAGCCTGCGGTAATAATAACTTTAGGTATGATATCAATAAATCTCATTATGGGATATTTAATGCATAAACTTACTGGAATTGATTTAGTTACATCTCTTTTTGCTTGTGCTCCAGGTGGAATTGTAGATATGTCGATTATAAGTAGTGATTTAGGAGCTGATACATCCAAGGTTGCAATATTACAATTAGTTAGGCTTATGGGGGTAATGCTTATATTGCCATCCTTGTTAAAGTTGATATGTAATAAACTCGGAGTATGTATAGTAAAAGATAAAACTAAAGTTGAAAAAGAAGAAAATATGAACAATAGTAATATACAGAATCTATTTATGACATTAGCTGTAGGAGGAATTTTTGGAACAATAGGTTATCTTCTAAAAATTCCTGCTGGAGCTATGACTTTTTCTATGATATCAGTGGGAGTTTTTAATATACTTTCAAGCAGAGGATATATGCCCCTTACGCTTAGGAGAATAACTCAAATGTGTGCAGGAGCATTAATAGGAGAACGGATGACCTTTAATGATCTAACAGGTATGGGGGATATTCTATTTCCAGCACTTATGATACTTGTGGGAATAATAGTTACAAACTTAGCTTTAGGATTTTTAATAAGTAGAAATAGTAATTTAGAAATAACAACAGCATTATTTTCTAGTGCACCAGGTGGAATGTCAGATATGACACTAATAGCTGATGAACTTGGAGCGGATACCCCTAAGGTAGCAGTTTTACAGCTTGTTAGAGTAATAAGTGTAATAGCTTTATTTCCAATAATAATTAAGTATATAAGCGAACTCTTGACATAAAATTCAAAAAGTGGTATATAAAAAGTAGGGATTAGCACTCTAGTATATAGAGTGCTAACAAAATTCAACTAACTACGCGTATGAAGCGTAGTTTTATAGCGAGAGGAGAGATTTGCGTTGGAAACAAAACAATTTAAAGCAGAATCCAAAAGACTTTTGGACCTTATGATTAACTCTATTTATACTCATAGGGAGATATTTTTAAGGGAGCTTATTTCTAATGCTAGTGACGCCATTGATAAAATTTATTATAAGGCACTAACAGATGACTCCATAACCTTTGATAAGGATAATTACTTTATCAAGGTAACTGCTGATAAAGAAAGCAGAACAATCACACTTACTGATACAGGTATAGGAATGACAAAGGAAGAGCTTGATGATAACCTTGGAGTTATAGCTAAAAGTGGTTCCCTAAATTTTAAAAAAGAAAATGAGCTTAAAGATGGATATGATATTATAGGTCAGTTTGGTGTTGGATTTTATTCAGCATTTTTAGTAGCTGATGAAGTTACTGTTATAAGTAAAGCCTTTGGTAGTGATGAAGCTTATAAATGGGAGTCAAAAGGGGTAGATGGATATACTATTGAACCTGCTGAAAAAGATTCTTATGGTACAGAAATTACTCTTAAGATTAAAGAAAACTCAGAAGATGAAAACTTTGATGAATATTTAGAGGAGTATAAATTAAAATCAATAATCAAAAAATACTCTGACTTCATTAGATACCCTATTAAGATGGATATAACAGGTAGAAAACCAAAAGAGGGTACAGAAAATGAGTTTGATGAATATATAGAAGAACAAACTATAAATAGTATGGTTCCTATATGGAGAAAAAATAAAAATGAACTTACTAAAGAAGATTATGATAATTTCTATTCAGAAAAACATTATGGTTTTGATAAACCTTTAAAATATATACACACTAGCGTTGATGGAGCTATAAGCTATAATGCTATATTATATATTCCTGAAAAAACACCATTTGACTTTTATACAAAAGAATATGAAAAAGGTTTAGAATTATATTCAAATGGCGTAATGATAATGAATAAATGTGCTGATCTTTTACCTGACTATTTTAGCTTTGTAAAAGGTATAGTTGACTCAGAAGATTTATCTCTTAATATATCAAGAGAAATTTTACAACATGATAGACAACTTAAACTAATAGCTAAAAATATTAAGTCTAAGATAAAAGGTGAGTTAGAAAGCTTATTAAAAAATAAAAGAGAAGATTATGATAAGTTCTATGAATCTTTTGGAAGACAATTAAAGTTTGGAGTTTACAGCGATTTTGGAAGCAATAAAGATGTTCTACAAGATTTGCTAATGTTCTACTCTTCAAAAGAGAAAAAGATGGTAACTTTAGCTGAGTATGTAGGTAGAATGAAAGAGGATCAAAAATATATTTATTATGCTGCTGGAGAATCAAAAGAAAGAATAGAAAAACTTCCACAAATAGAACTTCTATTAGATAAGGATTATGAAGTATTATATTTCACAGATGATATAGATGAATTTGCTATAAGAATGCTTATGAACTATAAGGAAAAAGAATTTAAATCTATATCAAGTGGAGATTTAGGAATAGAATCAGAAGAAAATAAAGAAGCTAATGAAGCAGAAGAAAAAGATAATAATGATTTATTTGAATATATGAAAACTGCTTTAGCTGATAAAGTTAAAGATGTTAGAGCTTCAAAAAGGCTAAAAAATCATCCAGTATGTTTATCAAATGATGGTGAGCTTTCAATTGAAATGGAAAAAATATTAAACTCTATGCCTAATAATGAAAATGTTAAGGCAGATAAAGTTTTAGAAATTAATGTACATCATGATGTATTTAATTCTTTAAAGCAAGCATTTGAAAATGATAAAGATAAATTAAGCTTATTTACAGATTTATTATATAATCAAGCTTTACTTATAGAAGGATTATCTATAAATGATCCTGTAGAGTTTACAAATAATATATGTAAGATAATGAAATAGTTAAAAGTCCATTGCAGAAGTGCAGTGGACTTTTTCACTTTAATTTGATAGGAGCATTGACAATATACTAAGGTACCTTTATAATAAAATAAAAGAAGGTACCTTAGTATGTTTATTAAAGGAGATAAAAACATGGAAAAAAGTAATAATGATTTAATTAAACAGTTAGCTAGACTTCAGTGGTTAATGCATAAACATCACTTTAAAAATCATAAAAATCATGGACCTATGGCGGATATTCACAGAGGTCAAGGAAGAGTGTTAGCCTTATTAAAATTAAAACCAGAAATTACTCAGAAGGAATTGGCGAATATTTTGGACATAAGATCACAGTCATTAGGTGAGCTTTTAGCAAAATTAGAGAGAAACGGATATATAACTAGAACACCTTCGGAGGAAGATCGTCGTGCTATGATTATTCGTTTAACAGAAGAGGGAAAAGCAGCAACCAATGAAAAAGAACAAGAGGATAATACTAAAGATTTATTTAAATGTTTAAATGAGTCTGAGCAAAATAATCTTAAAGACTATTTAGGACGTATAATTGTGGAATTAGAAAAAGAGCTTGGTGATGCTGATGAAATTGAACATGAAATGCACCATCATAATCATCCTCATATGGGTAGAAGAGGATTTTTAGAGCATTGTGATAGAAGAAGAGGCTTTAATCATCATTGCAATGAGGAAAATCATCATAATCCTTTTGGCAGAAAAACAGATATAAAAGAGGATGAAATTGAAGAATCTAGTGATAAAATGTAAAAAAGAACTATAAAAAATAAAGCAAGAAGTTTTCTATTTATAAAGATAAACTTCTTGCTTTTTTACCTATATTTTTGAAAGAGCTTGTTCTAGATCGTAAATTAAGTCATCAACACCTTCGATACCGATTGAAAGTCTTATAAGATCTGGAGTAACTCCAGCAGCTATTTGCTCTTCTTCAGTAAGTTCTGAATGAGTTGTGCTTGATGGATGAATTACTAATGACTTGGCATCTGCAACATTTGCAAGTAAAGAGAATAATTCTAAGCTATTAATAAATTTCTTTCCAGCTTCAAGACCACCGTGAATTCCAAAAGTGAATATTGAACCTGACCCTTTTGGTAAATACTTTTCTGCAAGTGTTTTATATGGGCTAGATTCAAGTTCAGGATAATTAATCCAAGAAACTTTAGGGTGATTACCTAAGTACTCAACTATTTTTCTTGTATTAGATACATGTCTCTCAACTCTTAAAGATAAAGTTTCTAGTCCTTGAAGTAAATAAAATGCGCTTTGTGGACTAAGTGCAGCCCCTGTATTTCTTAATAATTGAACTCTTGCCTTTAAAGCAAAAGCAGGTGCACCTAAAGAAGCATAAACTAGATTGTTATAGCTTTTATCTGGAGTTGTGAAATCAGGGAATTTACCACTAGCTGCCCAGTCAAAGTTTCCTCCATCAACAATTACTCCTCCAAGTGTAGTTCCATGTCCCCCTATAAACTTTGTAGCAGAATGAACTACTACATCAGCACCATATTCTATAGGTTTAACTAGGTATGGAGTCCCAAAAGTATTGTCTATTATAAGTGGAATCTTGTTTTCATGTGCTATATTAGCTACAGCTTCGATATCTAAGACATTAATTTTAGGATTTCCTATAGTTTCACCATAAAGAGCTTTAGTTTTATCTGTAATAGCTTTTCTGAAGTTTTCTGGATCATCTGGATTTACAAATACAACATTGATTCCTAGTTTCTTTAAAGTAACTGAAAATAATTCATAGGTTCCGCCATATAAAGTAGCGGCAGCAACTATTTCATCTCCAGCACTTGCAACATTTAGAATAGAATGAAGTATGGCAGATTGACCAGAAGCAGTTGCAAGCCCAGCAACCCCACCTTCAAGTTCTGCAACTCTTTTTTCAAATACATCAGTTGTAGGATTCATTATTCTTGTATAAACATTTCCTGATTCCTTTAGCTGAAATAGATTAGCAGCGTGATCTGCGTTATTAAATACATAAGAAGTCGTTTGATAAATTGGAACAGCCCTAGCTCCAGTAGTAGGATCAGGAACTTGTCCTGCATGAACCTGTAAGGTTTCAAAACTTAATTTTCTTTCACTCATTTTTTAGCCCCCTCTTTTTTCATATATTTCATATATGTATAGTAGGTATTTTGAATATATACCTCTTAATAAAGTTAATATCATTGTATCAGATAAGTTTTAAGATAGAAAGCATTAAATAGGGAAAAAATAGTTAAATTTTTTTAAATAACTTACCTAAAAGTGCGTACTTGTGTATAAAAATATATTGGAGTAAACTAAAAAATATATTAAGTTATTAGGAGGAGTTTTAATGAAGGTTGTTGCTTTTAATGGAAGCCCAAAAAAAGAAGGAAACACTTATCAAGCACTTAAATTAGTTGCTGATCAATTAGAAAAAGAAGGTATAGAAGTTGAAATTGTCCATGTGGGAAATCAAGTTATAAGAGGATGTATGGCTTGTGGTGGTTGTGGAAGAAATAAAGATGAAAAATGTGTTTTGCAAGGGGACTTTTTAAATGTCTGGGTTCAAAAAATGAAAGAAGCTGATGGTATATTACTTGGGTCTCCGGTACATTATTCAGGAATAGCTGGAACTATGAAATCATTTTTAGATAGAGCTTTCTATGTTTCAAGTAGTAATGGTAATTTATTTAGACATAAGGTTGGAGCAGCAGTGGTTGCAGTTAGACGTTCAGGAGGGCTTCCAACTTTCCAACAATTAAATAACTTTATAAACTATTCAGAAATGCTTGTACCTACTTCAAGCTATTGGAATGTAATTCATGGAACTAAACCAGGAGATGTAGTTGAAGATGGAGAAGGAACTCAAATAATGAGGACATTAGGGAAGAACATGGCTTGGTTAATGAAGTTAGTTGAGAATGGTAAAGATAATGTTCAAGAACCAGAAAAAGAAGGAAAGATATTTACTAGTTTTGTAAGATAAAGATATATGTTAAGGAGCTTATAAATAGTATTATAAGCTCCTTTTGTTATAAGTATAATTTATATTGGGTATAAATATTGGTTAATTGACAGAAGTCACTTTATAGAATACCATAGTATCATGATAGGAATTGGAGGAAATGTTTCTAATTCCTTTATAATGAGATAGTTGACCAGAAAACTGGAGACTAGATTTATTTATAGTTATATTTACTATAGATTTATTTAGTGTCCAGTTTTTAGTGTTTAATAGATTAATTTATGGAGGTATGTAAGTATGTCAAAAAGTTATGGAAAAGCAAAAAAAGTATTACTATTAGGCCTTGATGGAGCAGATCCTATGTTAGTTCAAAGGTATGTAAAAGAAGGAAAGTTGCCTAATTTTAAAAAAGTTATAGAATTGGGAGCAACTACTAAGGATTATTCAATGCAGGCTGTACTACCAGCAATAACTCCTCCAAATTGGGCATCTTTAGCTACTGGAGCATGGCCTAGCACTCATGGAATAACTTGTTTTTGGAATCATACATTAGGAAATGAATTAGATCAAATGGACTATGGCTTTGATTCTAACTTATTGAAGGCAGAAACTATATGGGAAACTTTATCTAAGGAAGGAAAGAAAAGTATCTTATTTAATTACCCAACTGCATGGCCTCCAAAGACTAAAGATGATATTTACATAGATGGTACAAGCATCTATACAAATCTAAGAGGATATATAGATTATGAAAAAGTTTATGAAGCTGAGGAAGGAGACTTCCCTATTACAGAAATACCACATGTGCTAGATAATAGCGGTACTGATTGCAGAGTTGAAGGAGAAATTTCTTCAATAAAAGCTGAAATAAGTAAGGAAGAATACGAGGGATTTGGATATACACAACCAGGTTTAGTTACTTCAGAAGAAACTGGAGAATTATCAGCAGATGTACCTAATGCAGATCAAGTTAAAACACCTATAAAAGAAGCTAAAGGTTGGAAAAATGCCCCTGAGGGAGCAAAGGAATTAATACTTCCTGTTAATAATGGTGAAGCAAGAAGATATGCACTTATAGTTGCAGAGTGTGGGCAAATTTATAACAAGATAAAGATATATGTTAGTAAAAATGATGAGGAGCCTATAGGTGAAGCTAAGGTAGATGAGTGGAGTAATTGGATTTATGATAATTATACTATTGATGGAGAAAAGACGAAGGTAGCTTATAAAATAAGAGTTCTTAGTTTATCTGAAGATGGAAGTAAAATAAGATTTTATAGTTCATTTGTGCTTGATTTATATGGAGATAGATATTTTTATCCTAAAGGCATAGGTGGAGAGATTTATGATAAAGTTGGACCTATGCTTCAACCAATAAATTACGATAGATTAAACCCGCTGGCTGATAAAGTTATGGTTGAGTCTGTTAGAGAAATGTATGATTGGCATGTAGATGCTATTGATTATTTATTAGAAAATAAAGAGTGGGATCTTTTCTATGTTCATATGCATGGAATTGATATGTTTAATCACTTTTATCTAGACTATACATTTAAAGAAGCTTCTGAGGAATATGAGAGATATCAAGAATTAATATATAAAATTTATGAAATAAGTGATGAATTTATAGGGAAAATGCTTAAGTATCTTGATGATGAAACATCTATTTTTATTGTGTCAGACCATGGTGGGGTAGGCAAAAATCCAGAGATAGAGTTTCCACTTATTGGAGATATGTGGGGAATAAATACTGGAATAATGGGAGATCTTGGTTATACAAAGATAAAGGAAGTTAATGGTGTTCCAGAAATAGATTGGGAAAATACTAAGGCGGTTGCGCAAAGAGCTACATTTATCTATGTAAACTTGAAGGGAAGAGATCCTAAAGGAATCGTTGATCCGGAAGATTATGATGAGATCGTAAGAAATATAATAGATGATCTTTATAACTATAGAGATCATGAAACAGGTAAGAGAATAATTACACTTGCTCTTAATAGAAATGACATGGGTGTTTTAGGACTTGGTGGTGAAAATAGTGGAGATATATTCTATATAATAGAACCAGAATTCACTAGATGTCATGGAAACGGACTAAGTAATCATACTTTAAATGGACATTCTATGAATGCTTTATTTGCAGCAGTTGGAGCAGGGATTAAAAAGGGTATAGATATAAATAGAAAAGTATCAGCAGTAGATATAGTTCCAACAATCAGTCATTTGGTAGGAAGTAAGGTGCCTAAAAATGCTGAAGGGGGAATAATATATCAGGTATTGGAGGACTAGAAGATTTTTATGAATAGCACATTAATTCAAAAGGTGTCAGAAGAGAATTTTGATAGTGTTACTTTTGAAAATAATATTACAACTATAGCATTTTTTAATGCTAATCGTTGTAATATATGTACACTATTAAGTTCAATATTAGAGGAAGTTGCAGTTGAATACAGAAAAAAAGTAGAGATATATTCCATTAATGTAGATGAATATGAAGGATTAGTTAAAAGATTTAGATTAACTGGAATACCTACTTTACTAATATTTAAAAATGGAGAAGTACAAGAACGACTTACTGGTTTTAATAATAAAAAGGTTATAAAAGAGAGGCTTGATTATATATTGAGCTTAAGAAGTGAAGAAAAATAAAAAGTTATTAAGGGATGGTATTAATGAGTAATAAAGTAATAGGATTTGTGAAAAGTATTTTTGTTCGAAAAAAGTATAAGTTAATTTCTACATTATCTGTAGCAGTAGTAATACTGATTTGGATTATTGGAGATAAGTTAAAGTGGTATAATCAATTATTTCTTCCATCTCCTAGTACCGTTTTGTCAGCTTTCGCGGAAGTTTTAAAGGATGGATACAAAGGGCAAACATTATTTTTTCATGTGCTTTCAAGTATGAAGAGATTATTTACAGCATTAATTTTAGCTTTTATCATTGCAGTTCCAATTGGACTTGCGTGTGGTAGTTCAAGATTCTTATTAGCAATAATAGATCCTTTCATTGAATTTTATAGGCCGCTGCCACCTTTAGCTTACTATACTCTATTAGTATTATGGTTTGGGATTGAAGATTTTTCTAAAGTTACACTACTGTTTCTAAGTGCATTTGCTCCTTTATTTATAGCAACTGTATTCAGTGTTCAAAAGGTGCCTAAGGATAGAATTAATGGCGCAAAATCTTTGGGCGCAACAAATTTAAGATTGTTTATACATGTAATATTTCCATCCTGCTTACCAGATTTACTTACTGGACTTAGAACTTCTGTTGGGGTTGCATATTCAACATTAGTAGCAGCAGAGATGGTAGCAGCTGTCTCAGGAATAGGCTGGCTGGTTTTAGACGCAAGTAAATATCTAAGATACGACATGGTATATATGGGAATTATTATTATGGGAATTATAGCAATCATAATTGATAGCTGTATTAGATATGTGTTAAAAATAACATCACCTTGGATTGAAGAAAAAAATAATTAATATTTTGGAGGAGTTATAAATGAAAAAGAGAAAATCATTAATAAGTTTGATAAGCATTATCTTATTAGGAATAATGGTATTTATGACAGGCTGTGGGAAAAAAGAAAATGCCCAAGGAGATTCTACAGATAAGAATGGAGACCTACCTAAAGAAATAAGAATAGGATATATGGTATCTCCAAATGGAGAATTACTTGCGAAAGCAAAAGGTTCTGTAGAAAAAAAATTCCCTGATATTAAGATTAATTGGGTAAAATTTGATGCAGGTAGAGACATTATTACTGCTTTAGCTGGAGGGTCATTAGATTTAGGGACTATAGGAACTCCACCAGCAGCATTAGGAATAGCAAATGGATTACCTTATGATGTATATTATCTTCACGATATAATAGGAGATAGTGAGGCTTTAGTTGTTAAGAAGGATTCAGGAATAACATCTATAAAAGATTTAAAAGGAAAGAAGATAGCGACTACATTTAGTTCTACATCTCATTTTAGTTTATTAAATGCTTTGAAATTAAATAGAATTAGTGAATCAGAGATTACTTTATTAGATATGCAGATGCCAGATATAAATGCTGCTTGGACTAGAGGAGATATAGATGGGGCATACGTATGGGAAACTACTAAAACAAAATTGGTTAATGATGGTGGAAATGTAATTATTACATCAGCAGATTTAGCTAAGCAAGGAGCTATAACAGGGGAACTTGGGATTGTTCAAAAGGATTTTGCAAGCAAGTATCCTGATGTACTTAAGGATTATATATCAGTATTAGATGAATCAGTTAATGATTATAAGAATAAACAAGATGAATCTTCAGAACTTCTCTCTAAAGAATTAGGATTAAGTAAAGAGGAAGCCCTTAAAACAATGAATCAAATTATTGTACTTAATAAAAAGGATCAAACAGATAAAAAGTATCTTGGAACTGCAAGCAAACCAGGAGAATTTGGTAAATTACTAAAAGATACTGGAGATTATTTAGTAACACAAAAGGCTATAAAGTCTTCACCAGATTTAGAAGTTTATCAAAAATCCATACTTAACAGTTTATATGATTAAAAGAAGGAGTAAAGGGGGTCATATTAATGTCTTTTTCAGAGCAAGAACTAATAAATTCAAAGGTTGAATATGACTCTTCCTTTGAGAATAAAAAAGAGGGGTATATATCCTTAAAGGATATTAGTTTAAAGTATACACAAGGAGCTGGAAGTATTGAAGCACTAAGAGATGTTAATTTAGAACTTCAAGATAATGATTTTATATGTGTGTTAGGTCCATCAGGGTGTGGAAAATCTTCACTTCTAAATATTATTGCAGGTTATATAAAACCTTCAACAGGTTCAGTTATAGTAGATGGAAAAACTCATACTAAACCAGATCCAGAGGTAGGAGTGGTATTTCAGCAGCCTAACTTATTTCCGTGGCTTAATATAGAGAAGAATATAGAGTTTGGACTTAAAATGAAAAAAGTCTCTAAATATAAAAGGAGAGAGATAACTAAGCACTATCTTCAAATGGTTGAGTTAGAAACCTCCTCAAAGCTTTTACCTCATCAACTATCAGGCGGAATGAAACAAAGAGCAACAATTGCAAGGACATTGGCGGCTGATCCTAAAATAATACTATTAGATGAACCATTTAGTGCTTTAGATGCACTTACCAGGGAGAAGATGCAGAACCATTTACACTCTATTTGGAAGAAAACTCAGAAGTGTTTATTCTTTATAACTCATGATGTAGATGAAGCATTGTTACTTGGAAAACGAATAATAATAATGCATCCAAATCCAGGTAGAATAATAAAAGACTTTATAAATCCGTTATCAAAGTTTAAAAGTGATTCCTTTCGTTTACTAAGGTCTACAAAAGAATTTAGTGAAATGAGGGAGTATTTAATAGATCAAATACAGAATGAAGAAGCAGTAAAATAGATATTTTTAAAAGGGCAAATAAAAAGTTTGCCCTTTTAAATTAATATAAGAGGAGAATATATGGATACCAGAAAAGGAACTATACTTGGGCTTATAGCTGGAGCTTTGTGGGGACTAGATGGAGTTTTAATGGGTGTGTATTTTGATAAAACAATATTAAGAGGGGGGGAAAGTATTATATTACTATCCATAATAGGAGCATGCATACATGATGGATTAGCTGCTATATGGATATTTATAAAAAATATACTAAGTAATAAAAGCCGTCTATATAAGGCCGTTATAAAGGAAATTTCAATAAAAACTTTAATATTTGGTGCAATACTTGGTGGACCTATAGGTATGACAGGAAGCTTACTTGGAATTCAGTTCTCAGGAGCTTCTTATACTTCTGGAATAACGGCTTCCTATCCAGTACTAGGAGCTATTTTAGGGATAGTTTTCTTGAAGGAAAAAGTAAGTGCTAAAGGTATTGTTGGGATAATTACAGCCGTGTTAGGTGCTGTAATTATTAGTTATAGTCCTCCAGACAATACAAACTACTTATATTTTTACATAGGGATAGGATGTGCTATTTTTGCTGTTATTGGATGGTCATTAGAAGGGGTTTTATCTACTTACAGTATGAAATATATAGAACCAGATATAGCTATTGGAATTAGAGAAATGTATTCTTTTCTTACATATTTAATTGTTATATCAGCAATTGTTCTAGTTAAGAAAATGGTTATAAGTGACTATATAAATTACCAATATTCATGGATAGTAGTTTTATCATCAATAGTTGGAGCTTTTTCATTTCTATGTTGGTATCGTTCGATGAAAATACTAGGGGTGAGTATAGCAATGTCACTTAATATAACCTACGCTTTATGGGTTGTTTTATTTTGTGTACTTTTAACCGGTTTGAAAGTAACTCAAAATTTAATAATTGGAGTAATAGTCATAACTATAGGAACTATGTTTACGATATTTGGGAAAAAAGATGAATATAAAAAGGATTGATGTATATGGAAAAACTAGCACTTAAAAAAATTGGAGAAAAAGAGTTTGATTATCTTACTTTTGAAAGTGAAAATCCGGCATTAGTGTTCTTTGGAGCCAGAAGATGTATGGTATGTAGAGATCAGCTTCCGATAGTAGAGGAAATAGCTTACGAATACAAGGATAAATTTAATTCCTATTGGGTAGATGTAGACAGGAATAAACCTTTATTTAGAAGATTTAGACTACAGGGAATACCTAATATAGTAATATTCAATGAAGGAGAAATTAAAGAAAAAATTAGAGGGTTAAATTCTAAAGAAACATTGATACAAATACTTAGAAATGTGATATAATCACTTAAATGAAAATAGGTTCTAAGATGGATTAAAAGAGAAGGGGGATATCATGCGCTTAGAGCAATTATATCATATTGTGGAAGTAGAAAAGTGTAAGTCTATTTCACTAGCAGCAGAAAATAGCTATATTTCACAACCTGCAATTAGTTCATCAATTTCAAAGCTTGAATTAGAACTTGGAGTTACTTTATTTAAGAGAACAAATCAAGGAATGTTACCTACAGAGATAGGAGAAAAGATAATACAAGAGGCTACAGTTATCATTGATAAAATTGAAGAATTGAAAACAATAGCAAGAAATGATGCTAAGGATTTAACTGGAAATGTAATTATTGCAGTTGAACCAAGCTTTTCAAGTACATTTATGGTGAACATAGTTACTAGTTTTAAGTTTAAGCATCCTAAGGTAAATCTAACACTAAAAACAGGTGAGTCTAATAATATCTTTCATGATGTTATTTCAGGAAAAGCTGACGTTGGAATCATTTTAAGGAGTACAAGAATAGATAATTTAGATAATATTAATTCATCGCGCTTACTTAAAGATAAGCTCATGGTTATTTCAAGTAAAAAATCTAACTTAATTAATAAAGAAAGTATATCCATAAAGGAGGCTTTAAAGCTTCCTGTTGCATTATACAACACTGGGTATGAGACAAGTTGTGCGATATCGCAAATAGTTGCTTCTTTTGGTAAGTTAAATGTGGCGTACAGATTCGATAATTTAAGTATATTGGAAGAGGTTGTAGCAGAAGGTACTTCTATAGCATTTGTGCCTAAAATAATGATGAATTATTATTTAGATAAAGAGAAAATAGTTCCAATTATCATAGAGGATGATGTTTTGGACGTACATATTGATATGATATGGAACAAGCGTCATCGTATTTCAGAGGTAGAAAAGGAATTAGTTAAAACCATTAAAACTATGTGTTCAATATGTGACTTTATGTAAAAAATATGCTCTTTAAAGCACTGATTCAAGAGAGTCAGTGCTTTTTTAAAAGGAGCAACTACTTAAAAGGAATTTAATATTATGAAAGGGTGTAGGGCTTAGGATGTTAGAAGAACTAAAAACTTTTATGGTTGTGGTAGAACAAGAGAACTTCACTAAGGCAGGAGAAATGATAAAATTATCTCAGCCAAGCGTAAGTTTACATATAAAAAATCTAGAAAAATATTTTAATACAACACTCATTACTAGATCCTCAAGGCAGAAAAATATTATAATAACTGAAAGTGGAAGGTTGCTTTATAGAAGAGCAAAAGAAATTTTTAGATTAGTTGAGAATACAACAAATGAACTTAAAAATATATCTAGTTCACTAAAGGGGCACATAAAGATAGGATCAAGTCTTACCATAGGTGAGTATTTTCTTCCTAATTTTTTAAAACAGTTTTCCATGGATTATCCAGATATTGAGATAGAAGTTATAATTGAAAATACTGCAAGTATATGTGAAGGAGTTAGAAATCTAAAGTTAGACTTTGGACTTATTGAGGGAATTGTTTCTTCACATGATTTTAAGCAAGAATATTTTTTAGAGGATAACATGGTTTTAATGGTTCCTTACAATCATCCTCTAACAAAAGATGGGTTTACATATGACAAACTTCAAAACTTAAGATGGATAAGTAGAGAATTTGGCTCAGGAACTAGAGAATATTTAGATATATTTCTAACAACTAATGAGATAGTTCCAAGAAATATAATGGTACTTGGAAGTAATTATGCAATAAAGGAAGCTGTGAAAAATGGGTTAGGTGTAACTCTTATTTCTAACTATGTAGCAAAAGAAGCATATAAAAATAAAGAAGTATCAATAATAGAAGTAGATAATAGTTTTAAAAGACATTTTTCATATCTAATATCCAAAGACATATCTCTATCAATGATTTCAAAGGTATTTATTGAAAGTCTAAGTGCTTATAGTGATAAATATGATATTGAAAAATAATAAGGTTAAATGATATACTAATTCAAGTAAAGAAGAACAAATAAAATAAATAGAGGTATACTCATGAACAGTGATGAAATATATAAACGTATAATGGTTATGGATAGCGTAAAAAGTGCTACTTCATATATGAAAAATAGCGAACTTACTAAATCAGATTTAAGTAAGTTATGTAAAAGACATAATATTTTCGTTGATGATAAAGCAACAAAAGAATCTATGATTACATTATTCATAAATTCGACTATTGGTGTGAAATTGAAGAATAAAGCTAAAAATAGATATAAAACTAAATAATTCAAACATGAGTATTGTTTATGAATATCTAATGACAAGTTAAGCTATTATATTAATTAAAAATTAATATGATGGCTTTTTTGCTTTAGTAATCAGCATAAGCTTTTATATCATAGAGAATACTATTTTAAAGACATAGCTATAAAAATAGATTTATCTATGGAGGATACAAGTATGGTTATAAAATTGTTAAAAAGAAATTGGTTAATTTGTGTGGTAGCTTTGGGTGTATTATTTAATATAAATAGTGAAGCAATAGCAAGTGAAATCATAACTTACAGTATTTCAACAAATTACAAAGATGATAGAATTGAACCACAGATAAAGATTCCTATTAATCTAGAGATTGAAAAAGAAGCTCAAAAAAGCGTTGAAGAAGGTCATTCGCCATGGAAACTTGATCCTGTTTTTGTAGCTCAGGTTTTTGTAAGTCTGCAAGTTTCACCAGAAGGTATTACAGGAGACTACCCAATCAAAGATAAAGAATTAAAGATTATCCAAAGCAGTGAAATGGAAACTATAGTTGAAGTAAATTCAAATAAGACGAAAATTAAAAAAGTATATCTAAAGAAATTAATAAAGCAGGATTCAACCGGAATATGGACTGTTGTGGGGTATGATTCGGAATAAAAAAAGTAAGATATATTAAATAAATGCCACATCAACTAAGTAAAGTTAATGTGGCAATTTATTCTTTATCTATTTTGCACTTAAAGCAACTATATTTAATAAGCTCCAAGGTTTGTTAAAGTGTGGTTGGAAGAAGAAATCAACAAATGCTAACTCATCTATAGTCATTTTGTTTTGAATAACAACAGACATTGTATTCATTAATTGAGTCAAATCTGTTTTAGATATTATTTGAGCACCAAGTATTACTTCTGATTCCTCGTCATAAACAACCTTAACAGTTGCTGAGTCAAATGTAGGCATAAACTCAGGTCTATAGTTATCTGTAGCTGATACTGTTTTTACTTTTAAGCCTAAAGCTTTAGCTGAAGCTTCTGTAAGACCAGTTGAAGCTATATTGTAGTCATAGATTTTTATTCCTGAGGTTCCTTGAGTACCCATATATTTAGTAGTAGGTTCTACTAGGTTTCTACCTATTAAAGTACCCATTCTAACTGCATTTGTAGCAAGTGGAATGTATTCTCTTTTGCCTGTTGGATTATATATTATTGAAGCGCAGTCTCCAGCAGCAAATATACCTTCTTTACTTGTTCTCATATATTCATCCACTATTATTGCTCCGTTTGGAAGCATATCTAACTTATCTTTAAATAGAGCTGTACTTGGTCTAAATCCAATACATAGAATTACAAGATCAGCTTCATATTCACCTTTATTAGTTATAACTTTAGTTACTTTACCATCTTTTCCTTCAAATTTACTTACAGTTTCTCCTAAAGCTAGTTTAATTCCATGGTTTCTAAATTCATCTTCAGCAGTATCTGTAAATTCTTTATCAAGATATTTGCTTAAAACTCTATCCATACCATCTATTAAAGTAACTTCTTTACCGTTCATTTCGAAAGCTTCTACAAGCTCTACACCTATATAACCAGCTCCTACAACAACTATTCTATTTGCTGATTTAGCTTTTTCTATAATTGTATTTGAATGAGCATAATTTTTTGAAAGAAGTATATTGTCTAAATCTATTCCTTCAATATTAGGTACTATTGGCCATGACCCCGTAGTAATTATTAATTTATCAAAGGTATCCTCAAACTCTTCTCCAGAAGTTAAATCCTTAACTTTTAAGATTTTATTATCTACATCAATATCTAAAACATCATGAGACATCTTAGTTTTTACTCCAAGTTCCGCTAAAGCCTCCGGTGAACTATAAAATAATCCTTGAGGATCTTTAACTACTCCACCTACATATAATGCTATTCCACAAGATAAGAAAGAGATGTTGTCATTTCTTTCGTATACTGTTATTTCTGCATCAGGATGTTTTTTTGCTGTATTTACTATTGCAGCTGTACCTGCATGAGTACAACCTATAACTGCTACCTTCATATAAAATTACCTCCAAAACAATAAATATATTTTATTTACAAATAATCATTCTTTATAAATAATATTTTAACAAAGTATTGTTAAAAAATCTATATGTTTTTTTATTTTTTTCTTAAATTTAAATTGTATACCATAAAAATATTATCTATAGCAAAACTTAACAGGGATAGTTTCATAAGCTTTTCAAAAGATAGATAAGGAGGTGATTTTAATGACTCAAAAACTTGGTAAAAATAATAAAACAGGTGAAAAATCTTATTATAGAAATAAAAATAATAAATCAGCAGCAAACCCTGTAAATGCAGATGAAGATAAAGATATGAGTAAACCTGTTAGAGGACTACCTAAATAGCAGTATTAATTAAAAATGAATTCTACAAGGCGCAAGTGGTGCCTTGTTTTTTTATAAAAACAATTAACTTTTTTTCTTTTTAAATGTTTTTCTTTTTAAATGTTTAAATGTTTAAATGTTTAACTTTTTAAGCATTTAACTTTTTATTAAACATAATTGTCAATCAATGAATCTAATGAGGCTTGGGAAGAAGCCTCTACAGTAATAAGCTTAAAAGGAATTTAATGCAACCACTCCTACGTCGGGTTGCTACAGGGCAGATGTGCGTATATTTCCCCAATAGATGGAAATAATAGTAGTGATTTTAATTAATTGTGTTTAGGAGGATTTTTATGGAGAATGCAATGTTTTGTTATCAGTGTGAGCAAACTATGGGTGGTAAAGGCTGTACTAAGTCAGGGGTTTGTGGTAAAACTCCAGAGATAGCTAATCTTCAAGATCTACTTATCTATCAGTTAAAGGGAATATCTTGTTATGCTAAGAAAATCATGGAGCAAGAAAAAAAGATAGATAAGAGTATAGTTTCTTTTGTTGAGAATGGATTGTTTACAACTTTAACTAATGTTAATTTTGATGCAGAAGTTCATGTAAAACTGTTACAAGAATCACAAAGTATAAAGGAAAGACTTAGAGACGAGGCTCCAGAAGGGGAATATCCTGATCAGTGTACTTATAATTTAAGTGAAACAAAAGAAGAAATGCTTAAGGATTCTGTTAAGGCTGGTATTATGTATGATCAAAGTCTTGATGCAGATATAAGATCGTTAAGATCAACAATATTATATGGATTAAAAGGTGTAAGTGCCTATGGTCATCAAGCAAGATATTTAGGTTATCACAGTGATCAGGTTGATGAGTTTTATTTTAAGGGACTAGAGGCAACGACAAATGATAATTTAAGTCTTGAAGATTTGATTAGAATGGCTATGAGAACTGGAGAGATAAGTGTAGAAGTAATGAGAACCTTAGATGAAGCTAATACTACTACTTATAAAAATCCATCACCACATAAGGTAAATGTAAATAAGGTTAAAGGACCGTTTATTATTGTTTCAGGACATGATTTAAAAGATTTAGAGATGTTATTAGAACAAACAGAAGGAAAAGGAATAAATATATACACCCATGGGGAAATGATACCAGCTCACGGATATCCTTCATTAAAAAAATATAAACATTTAGTAGGTAATTTTGGTGGAGCATGGCAGGATCAACAAAAAGAGTTTGATAATATACCAGGATGTATTTTGATGACTACTAACTGTTTAATGAGACCAAGAGAAACTTATAAAGATAGAATATTTACAACAAATGTAGTTGGATGGGATGGTATAAAGTTTATTCCGACTAAGGATGATGAAACAAAGGATTTTAGTGAAATAATAGAAAAGAGCTTAGACTTAGGTGGATTTAAGGAAGATGAAGAGAAGAAAGAAATATTAGTAGGCTTTGGTCATCATGCAACTTTATCTCATGCAGAGAAGATAGTTGAAGAAGTTAAGGCGGGAAATATAAGACATTTCTTCTTGATTGGTGGATGCGATGGAGCAAGACCAGGAAGAAACTACTATACAGATTTTGCCAAGATGGTACCAAGTGATTGCATAATTCTTACTTTAGCTTGTGGCAAATATAGATTTAATAAATTAGAGTTTGGTACAGTTGTAGGACTTCCAAGACTACTAGATGTAGGTCAATGTAATGATGCATATTCGGCTGTTAGAATAGCTACAGCTTTAGCAGATGCTTTTGATACAGATGTAAACTCACTACCTTTAACTATTGTACTTTCTTGGTATGAACAAAAGGCTGTTGCTGATCTTTTAGCATTATTATCTTTAGGTATAAAGGGAATGTACCTTGGACCAAGTTTACCAGCATTTTTATCTCCTAATGTTCTACAATACTTAGTTGATACATTTAATATAAAACCAATAAGCACAGCAGAAGAAGATTTAAAAAGTTCATTAAATCAAATCTGTTAACATAAGTAGTAAAATACTGTTAAAATTTTGTTTTAGCAGTATTTTATTTTTTCTATAATAAATATAATGGTAGTGGGGTTTTTATAAACTTTGAGGTGTTCATTTTAATTAATAATGTATATTTAAAAAAAATTTATATTAAAATAAAAAGGCATATAGAAAAAATATATGCCCAATGGTATAATTTAGGGAATAAGAATAAAAGGTGTTATATAATAGGATTTCGTATACTTACTGGGGAGGATTGCTAATGGATCTTGTGGCTGCGCTATCATTATTAACTTTCATAATATATGTATTTATAGGCGTGCATACTTTTAAGTCAAGCACGAGTTCAGCAGAAACTAAGCTGTTCTTATTGTTATGCTTAAGTTTATCTATATGGTCCCTAGGATATTTTTTAGGAAATATTCCAATCTTTTTTGCATCAGAACCGTTAATGAAGCTAGCTGCTATAGGGTGGTGTACTTTTACAACATTTGTTTTTCATATTGCATTAAGATTTACTAATAATAAGCTTTTTAAGAATAAGCTCTTACAAATACTTTTATACTTACCATCTATTTTTTTGGTATATGTTAGAGTATTTTTGCCTTGGGAGAATATTAATTCAACTGATTCTATCTATGTTATTTTTTCTATGGTTGATACTATTTATAATATATGCTATCAGTCTCTTTCATTGATAGTTATAGCTATGTGGGGAAAACGACAGTTAGAATCGAATAAGAAAAGACAAGCTATAATAGTAGTGTCTAGTAGTGCAGCATCCTTTGGAATTAATTTTTTGTCAGAGGCTGGAATACTGCCCGCTATGGGACAATTTTATGCTTTAATAATGGTTTTAGGCATTTATTATGCAATAATTAAATACAATCTTTTAAAAATACCTTCAGATATTTTGTTTGATGAAATATTAGCCGAAATGATGGATTTATTTTTTCTTGTATCTCCTTCAGGTGAAATTATAGAAATAAATAAGAGGACTGTTAGTTTACTTGGTTATTCTGAGCGTGAAATTTTGAATATGAGAATAGAAGATTTATTTAGCGAAAAGGAAACAGTTAAAAAGATAGTTCTAGAGTCACCCTATGACAAACATATATATCAGGAACTTAATTGCATAACAGCATTGGGAAAACAAATTCCTATGGATGTTTCTTGTAAAAAAATAATTGATGAAAAAAGTAAGAAAGTAATAAGTACTGTTATTATTGGACATGATATAAGCCTTACTAAAAAGCTTGAATATGAGTTACATGTACATGAAGAAATTGAAGAGAAATTAAGAGTAAGTGAAGAAAAATTTCGTGTAATGTTTAGTGAACACTCAGCTATAATGCTTTTGATAGACCCTGAAAATTTAAATATTTTTTCTGCTAATGCTTCAGCTCAAAAGTTTTATGGATATGATCAGGAAGATTTTGAAAAAATGAAAATTACTGATCTAAATGGAGCGGAGAATTTAGGTAACTCAGATATAGGAAATAATCTTAAAAATATATTAGATAAAAGTGTAACTGTAATTGAAACAACACATAGACTATCTAACGGGGAAATGAGAAATGTAGAGGTTCACCCGTCTCCAATTAAGGGTGGAGATAAGATTATGGTTTTTGCAATTATCCATGATATTACAGAAAGAAAAAAAGCAGAAGAATATATAACTTACCTAGCGTACCATGACGCACTAACAGGATTAGTAAATAGAAAGTATTTTGTTGAAACCCTAGAGGAAGAGCTAAGACTTCAAGTTAATGATCCAAAAAAATTAGCTCTTATATTTTGTGATTTAGATGAATTTAAATATATTAATGATACTTTTGGACATGGTGCTGGGGATTTTGTTTTGTGTGAAGTTGGAAACAGAATTAAAGATTGTATTAAAGGTGAGGGAATTGTTGCTAGGTTAGGTGGAGATGAGTTTGCAATAATATTATTTAATATAGAAAATTATATGGATGCAGAAAAGTATATATATAGAATAAATGGCAGGCTACAGATTCCAATGAAGATAAACGGTAATAAATTAAATATAAGAGCTAGTATGGGTATAAGCGTTTTCCCTAATGATGGAACAAGTGTAGATGATTTATTAAAGAATGCAGATAGGGAAATGTATTCAGTAAAAAGAAAAAATTATGAGAATGTAAATAATTAGTTAGGTAGAGCATATTTTTATGCTCTATTTTTTATTCTACTGAATAATAAAAATATTTAATAGGACAAGAATTGAATTATTTAATTAATACAAAAAGTAGATAAAAATTAAGAAAATACTACCAAATAAGATTAAATGTTGATATATATTTAACAAAGTTTAAATAAATAAATTATAGTAATAATTAGTGTTTATTGACAATTGAATAAGTTGTGAATAATATAACTATATATCATATTAAGTCTATAGGAATTATTTATTAATACTAGACTGTGAAAAGGTGGTAAATTCATGGTTATTAACTGGAATTTTATTGTTGAAAAAATACCATTATACCAACAAGCAGCAATATTGACTTTAAAGCTTGCTTTTTGGGGAATATTAGGCTCATTTATCATAGGGATAATATGTAGTGCTATAAATTATTACAAGGTTAAGGGTTTAAATATACTAGTAAAAGCATATATAGAGCTTTCACGTAATACTCCTTTGTTAATTCAATTATTTTTTTTATACTACGGATTAACAAAATTGGGATTAGTTTTAAGTGAAAATACCTGTGGAATAATAGGACTTTCTTTCTTAGGGGGAAGTTATATGGCGGAAGCTTTTAGAGGTGGAATAGAAGCAGTAAGTAAAACACAGCTTGAATCTGGAATGAGTATAGGACTTTCTAAGTTTCAGCTGGCAAGATATGTGATACTTCCTCAAGCTTTTTCTGTAAGCATACCAGCTATAGGAGCAAATTGTATATTTTTACTTAAGGAAACATCCATTTTAGGAGCAATAGCTATAGTTGATTTGATGAACGTTACTAAAGATTTAATCGGAATGTATTATCAAACTGTAGAATCGCTACTAATGTTAGTAGTATCTTACCTAATAATACTTTTACCATTATCTTTATTTTTAACATGGCTAGAAAGGAAGGTAAGATATGCTGAATTCGGGGCTTAGTGTAATTTTTGACGGAATGAATTTTTATAGATTACTTGGTGGATTATTAGTTACAGCAAGAATTGCATTTATATCAATAGTTATAGGTTCTGTATTAGGAATAATTTATGGACTAGTCATGACTTCAAAGAATAAAGTAGTTAGAATTATTTGCAGGTTTTATTTAGAACTTTTTAGGGTAATTCCAATCCTTGTTTGGTTATTTATATTTTATTTTGGAGTAACAAGCGTATTAAACATACATTTAGAGGGTGAACTTATTTCGGTAATTGTTTTTAGTTTATGGGGAGCAGCTGAAATGGGTGATATTGTTAGGGGAGCTTTGGAATCTCTACCTAAACATCAGACAGAATCAGCTAAAGCCTTAGGACTTAACTTCTTTATGTTATATAGATATGTTCTTATACCTCAAGCTGTAAGAAGAATGCTTCCAGGTGCTATAAATTTAGCTACAAGAATGGTTAAAACTACTTCTTTAGTAGTACTTATAGGTGTTATTGAAGTAGTAAAAATAGGACAACAGGTTATAGAAGTTTCAAGGTTCAAAGTTCCAACAGCATCTTTTTGGGTTTATGGATTTATATTCATATTATATTTTATAATATGCTACCCATTATCCATATTATCTAAAAAGTTAGAAGCTAAGTGGAATAACTAGGGGGAATTAAAGTGGTTAAAGATAGTAAAGAGATATTACTAGAAATAAGTAAATTAAATAAAGGGTATGATGGGAAACAAATATTGAAGGATATCGATCTTGAGATAACAAAAGGTGAGGTTGTGGTTATTTTAGGACCATCAGGATGTGGAAAAAGTACACTGCTAAGATGTATCAACGGTCTTGAGGAAATACAAGGCGGGGAAATAAGATTAGATGGTAATAACCTTATAGATAAAAGTGTTAATTGGGGAGAAGTTCGTCAAAAGATAGGTATGGTATTTCAAAATTATGAGCTATTTCCTAATATGACAGTTATAGAAAATATATTACTAGGACCTACAAAGGTACAAAAAAGAGATAAAAATGAGGTTTTAGTGGAAGCTAAGCAGTTACTAGAAAGAGTTGGTTTAGCTGATAGAATGAATGCTTATCCAAGACAGCTTTCAGGTGGACAAAAACAAAGAATAGCTATTGTAAGAGCTTTATGTATGAATCCAGAAATAATGCTTTTTGATGAGGTAACAGCATCTTTAGATCCGGAAATGGTTAGAGAAGTTTTAGATGTTATGCTAGGACTTGCAAAACAAGGTATGACTATGGTTATAGTAACTCATGAAATGGGGTTTGCTAAAGCTGTTGCTGATAAGATTGTATTTATTGATGAAGGAAACATTCGTGAAGAAACTAATCCAGAAGAGTTTTTCACAAATCCAAAGACTGAACGCGCAAAGCGCTTTCTAAATATATTTCAATATTAAATAAAAGAGGGGATGAATAATAATGAAAAGTATTAAAAAGATTTTAGCAGCTGTAATTACAGGAACTATTTTATTAGGAGCTTTAGCAGGTTGCAGCAAATCAGCACCAACAACTGATTCAAGTAAATCTTCTATAGAACAAATAAAAGCAAATGGAAAAATAAGAATAGGTGTATTTAGTGATAAGCCACCGTTTGGTTATGTAGATTCTAATGGTAAAAACCAAGGATTCGACGTAGTAATAGCTAAAAGATTTGCAAAAGATCTTTTAGGAGATGAATCAAAAGTTGAATTTGTTTTAGTTGAAGCAGCTAACAGAGTTGCATACTTGGAATCAAATAAAGTAGATATAATAATGGCTAACTTCACAGTTACAGATGAAAGAAAACAAAAAGTTGATTTTGCTAACCCTTATATGAAAGTTTCTCTTGGAATTGTATCTCCAGATGATGCACCTATAACATCTGTTGATCAATTAAAGGGTAAAAAGCTTATTGTTAATAAAGGAACTACAGCAGAGGATTATTTTACAAAAAACCATCCAGAAATAGAATTATTAAAGTTTGATCAAAATACAGAAACTTTTGAAGCTATGAGAGATAAACGTGGAGCAGGTTTAGCACATGACAACACAGAAGTTCTTGCTTGGGCAAAATCAAATCCAGGATTCTCAGTAGGCGTTCCATCTTTAGGTGGTATAGATTCAATAGCTCCAGCTGTTAAAAAAGGTGATACAGAGTTATTAAATTGGATAAACTCAGAACTTGAAACTTTAGGAAAAGAGAACTTTATACACAAGGCATATGAGGAAACTTTAAAACCAGTTTATGGTGATTCAGTTAGTCCAGATGAGCTTGTTGTTGAAGGTGGAAAGTTAAAATAAGTTTCATTTAAGGCAGAGAAAAGTCTCTGCCTTTTTTTACTTGTTATCAATTAATTATTTCATTTGAATTTACAATCAATTAACAGTATAATATTGCAAAGGGATAGGATTTTAAATTTTATTTCTATAATAAAAGTACTTACAATGAAGTGAGTTATTTATAAAAATGTAAGTGCTGAATCATAATTAGAAAAGAAGGTATATTGAAATGAGTGAAGTTCACACGAAAAAAAATGAAATTCTTGAGGAGTGTCCTTTTTGCAATAGTAAGCATTTAGTACAGGTCAAAGATAGGATGACTAAAGCTATAGTTAAAAATTTAGAAATAGAATATGATGAAACTATATATTTTTGTACTGTAGAGAAGTCAGAATTTATTCCTAATAAGTTATCGGATGAAAATAGTTTAAGGGCTAAAGATAAATATAAGAGGGCCATGGGATTATTAACATCATATGAAATAAAAAGTATTAGGGATATCTACGATTTAACCCAAAAAGAATTTTCAAACCTATTTGGTTGGGGAGATGTGACGGTTCAAAGATATGAAAAAAAATTAATTCAGGATGAAACTTATGATGATATGATGAGGATGACACTTATTAATCCTTCTTATACTTTAATGCTTTTAGAAAAACATAAGGATAGATTCAGCGAGGACAGATTTATTCAAATCAAAAGCAATATTAAAGAGATTATCAAGAAAAAAGGAAATCTTCATTTAAAAATAGAGGAAATTAAAAATGGGTATATTGATTTTGATGAACCCTCAGAGTTTAATGGGTATAAGGTTTTAAATATAGAGAAAATTGTTTCAGTTATTGGATACTTTATTCATTACATAAATCCACTAAGTAAAGCGAAACTAATGAATTTATTATGGTACTCAGATATCCTTTCATACAAATTATATAATACATCTATTACAGGATTAGTTTATGAGCATCTTCAGTTAGGAATGTGTCCTATATCCTTTAATGAGATAATAAACCTTCCATTTATTAAAGTTGAAGAAGAACTTGTAGGAGAAGCTGTAAATTTAAAAATATGCTCAAAAGACAAGGTTGATATTTTAAGATTAAGTTTAGAAGAATTAAATGTGCTGGAAAAAGTAGCATTGTTCTTTAAGGAATTTGAAACTAGAGATATTGTGGAATATATACAAAAGGAAATTGCATATATTGAAACAGAGAAAGATAATATAGTTTCTTTTTTATTATCAAATCATATAAAGAATTTTGAATAATATTTTATATAACACCATAAGAAAAGTTATTAACTTTTCTTATGGTGTTATTTCTTATATTTTTTTAACATTGATTCAACATAATAAATAAATGATATTAAAAATGACAATAAATAATCAATTGATTAAAAATAGTTGATTAAATTATCATTTAATGATAGAATGATATCAAGGAATAAATTTAATGTTGGTTTAGAAATGATTAATAACAGTATTAAAATAAATTTTAAATGTAGGGGGATGATTTATGAGAGTAAATAAAGAAAAATGGTATAGCCTGCCTGAGCAAAGTGTATTGAATATTTTAGATACTAATATTTCAAAAGGCTTATCAGAAAAAGAAGCGCAAGATAGAATTGAAAGGTATGGAAAAAATATTCTACCAGAGGGAAAGAAGCAGAATCTATTTATGAGATTTATAAAACATTTTAATGACGTTTTAATATATGTACTTTTAGTTTCAGCAGTTATAACTGCAAGTTTAGGACATTTTGTTGATACAGCAGTTATAGTAGTTGTAGTTATTATAAATGCACTAATAGGTTTCTTCCAAGAGAATAAAGCAGAGAAGGCATTAGAAGGAATAAAAAACATGCTTTCCCTTAAGGCCCATGTAATTAGAGACGGTAAGAGATTAGAGATAGATTCTTCAGAGGTAGTTATTGGAGATATAGTACTAATAAGTCCTGGTGATAAGATTCCAGCAGATATGAGACTTCTAAGAGCTGATAATTTAAAATTAGAAGAATCGCCTTTAACTGGAGAAGCTACATCTGTAGATAAAAACACCTATATTCTTAAGGAAGACGTAGTCTTAGGCGATAGAGATAACATGGTGTTTTCAGGTACAACAGTAAGTTCTGGAACTGGTATAGGGGTAGTTGTGGCTACCGGAGAAGATAGCGAGATAGGTAAAATTAATAAGCTTATGTCTGAAGTTGAGCAGATGGAGACCCCACTTCTTAAACAAACTTCTAATTTTGGGAAGAAAGTAGCGGTTGTTATTGTAGTAATTGCTATACTTGTATATGTTTTTGGTCACTATTTAAGAGATTATACTTCTAGCGAATTACTATTATCTGTTATAGGACTTGCAGTGGCTGCAATACCAGAGGGTTTACCTGCTATATTATCTATCATATTAGCAATTGGTGTACAAAATATGGCTAAGAGAAATGCAATCATACGTAATCTTCCATCGGTAGAAACCTTAGGATCGGTTTCAGTAATATGTTCAGATAAAACTGGAACCTTAACTAAAAATGAGATGACAGTACAGGATGTTATAACAGCAGATGAGGATTACAAAGTTACAGGAACAGGATATTCACCTCATGGAAAATTTATTAAAGATGAAAAAGAAGTTAATGTAGCAGAGGATAAGGTGTTACTTGAAACCATAAAGGTTTTTAAAATCTGTAATGATTCAAGTTTAAATGAAGATGAAAATGGTAATTGGAGCATAAAAGGCGATCCTACTGAGGGATCTTTATTAACACTTAGCGAGAAAGCAAATATAGACTCAAGTAATTTATACAGAGAATCTACAATTCCATTTGATTCTGAGTATAAGTATATGGCTACATTAGTTAATCATAATGATGAAAAAATAATCTATATAAAAGGAGCTCCAGATAGGCTTTTTGATATAGCTAAGCTACAGGAAACTAAGGATGGATTAGTAGAATTTAACAAAGATAAATGGGAAGAGAAGATGGAGGCCTTAACTGAAACTGGCCAAAGAGTAATAGGTGCAGCTTATAAAAAAGTTAGTAATGAAATTGCCTCAATAACTCAAGAAGATTTAAGAACAGACATAGTTTTCTTAGGATTAGCAGGGATTATAGACCCTCCAAGAGAAGAAGCTATTGAAGCGATTAAAGAATGTGCTGAAGCTGGAATAACAGTAAAAATGATTACTGGAGATCATATAGGTACAGCTAAAGCTATAGGTAAGCAGATGGGTATACTAAATGCAGACCTAGCTATAGAAGGTAGCGATATTGAAAAAATGAGTGAAAAAGAGCTAAGAAGAGCTGCAATTAAATACAATATATTCGCAAGAACAAGCCCGGAGCATAAGTTAAAGCTAGTTAAGGCTCTTCAAGATGAAGGAATAATATGTGCAATGACTGGGGATGGTGTAAATGATGCACCAGCACTAAAGAAAGCTGATGTTGGTATAGCTATGGGAATAAAGGGAACAGAAGTTACTAAGGATGCATCAGAGATGGTTCTTGTAGATGATAACTTTAAAACTATAGTTAATGCAGTAGAGGAAGGAAGAAGAGTATATGATAATTTAAAGAAAACAATCCTATTTATACTTCCTACTAATGGTGCAGAAAGTTTTTTAATAATTGCAAGTATTCTATTTGGTACGATGATACCACTTAATCCAGTTCAAATTCTTTGGGTTAACATGGTTACCTCTGTAACTATATCACTAGCTCTAGCTTTTGAGAAAATGGAAAAAGGAGCAATGAAAAGACCACCAAGAGTAGCTAAAGCTCCATTGCTAGATAAATATTTTATTTGGAGAATTCTATTTGTATCAGTGATTATAGGGGGTGGAACATTGTTTATGAATGTTAATCTCTTAAATAGAGGGTATGATATAGACATGGTTAGAACAATAACTCTGCAAACAATAGTTATTACGCAGATGTTCCATTTGTTTAATAGCAGAAGCATAAGAGATTTTGCTTTTGATAAAAATTTCTTTTCAAATAAAGCAGTGTTCATTGTTTCGGGACTTCTTATAGTTCTACAACTTTCAATAACCTATATACCATTTATGAATACAATTTTTAATACAGTACCACTAGCATTATCTTATTGGAGATTTCCAATAGCTATGGGAGTAATAGTATTTGTAATAGTTGAGATTGAAAAGTTTATAATGAGAAAGCTTGATAAAATAGAAAGAGTTCAAAAAGTTAAGAAATCCGATAATAGATATATAGAAGTAGAGAACAAATAATAAAAAACCACCTCACAAAAAGGTGGTTTTTTCTATATATTAACTTCTCTCTCAGGGATCTTAGATTTTATGGCTTTTTCAATTTCTTCTAAGGCTCTGTTATCCTTTGGATCAATAAATAAACAGGTATAACCGCTTTCACCAGCTCTTCCAGTTCTTCCTATTCTATGTATGTAGCTCTCAGGAGTTTCAGGAATATCGTAATTATATATGTGAGAAACTCCGCTTATATCTAATCCTCTAGCAGCCACATCTGTAGCAATTAGGTATTGAATATCAGCATTTCTAAAAGATTTCATGATTCTTTCACGTTTTGATTGTAATATATCACTATGTAATTTTACGCAATTATATCCACGTTGGTGCAGAGCCAGCTCAAGTTCATCAACTCTTCTTTTGGTTCTGCAAAAGATTATAGCCATAAAAGGATTATCTTCATCAAGAACTTTGCATAGAGCATCTTTTTTTCTTCTATCAACGGTTTTAACAACAAACTGCTTAATAGAATCTAGAGTAACCTCTTTTTTCTGTACTGAAATCATTAATGGGTCAATCATATATCTATATGCCAGTTTTTTAACATCAGAGTTTATAGTAGCTGAGAAGCAGATAGTTTGACGTTTTTTAGGCGTTTCTTTAATTATAGTTTCAACTTCATTTTTAAATCCCATTAAAAGCATTTGATCTGCTTCATCTAAGATAAAAGTCTTAAGTTTACTAAGATCAATACTTTTTCTCTCAATGTGATCCAAGAGTCTACCAGGAGTTGCTATAATTAAATGAATATTCTTTTTTAATTTTTTTAGTTGAGATCCAATGTCTTTACCGCCATAGGCAGATAAAACATTTATATTTTTAACCTCTTTTAGTTTATTAACTTCTTCAGCTATCTGTATAGCTAATTCTCTAGTAGGCGTAAGTATTAAAGCTTGAGTTGATTGTAATTCAGGGGATATATTCTCTAATATAGGCAGTAAAAAAGCGAGAGTTTTTCCAGTGCCAGTTTGAGCTTCACCTATTACGTCCCTACCTTGTTTTATATAAGCTATGCTACTTTTTTGAATCTCTGTAGGTTCTGTAATACCATTTTTTCTTAATACCTTTATAATATCATCATTAATTCCTAAGTCTTTAAAATTCATAATTCATTCTCCCTTTATATTTTATGGGTCTAGTTAAGTTTAAAGGCTTTAGTGAATTATATCAAGAGCTCTTTTGAACTTTGAGTTTCCTATTAAAACGCATAAATACAATTAAAGGAATAATAACAAAGTTTATAAGTGCTACAAATTCATAATAATTAAGAAGTTTAAAAAGTATGAAAGAATTTTTAGAAGAAATATAAGCACATATAAACACTAGGAAACTAATAGCGTAGATAGAATAAGATACGTATTTTTCCCTTATATTAAAGTTTCTTAAAAGCAGTATTAATGAATAAAAGGTGATGATATATTTAAGAAGCCATCCACCAACTATCTGTAGCATTACATAAAGTTCTCCAAATTCTAAAAATTGCAGATAACTCACCTGTTGAGTTTGTAGAAGCTTAGGATAATTCATAGTAATTGCTAAATCAGGAGTAAAGGTCATTAATATACCTGAAATAGCTATAATCTCCATTTGTATAACAAATAGTAAAGCTACTACAACATATCTAGTCATTCTGCCTTTTTTATCACTTATTTTATTTAAATATGGAAGGGTTATGCAGATCGAACCATATAACCCTAAGGATTTAAGAATAGAAATAAAAAAACCAGGGGTAAGACCATGTTCAAATATAGGAAATAGAAGCTTTACATCTTTATATTTTGTTGTTAATATAGAAAGATTTATTCCAGCAATAATTATAAGCATAATTCCTATTATAGATATTGTGACAATAGAAACTAAATCCTTTTTTATTGTGTATATGGCTGGAACAACAAAAAACAATAATAAGTACCAGTTTGGTGTCTCAAGGAGCATGTTTTGATGCATTGAGTCTGCTTCAATAGAAGCACTTTCAATCAATGTAAAAAAAAGTGTAAACATAAATAAAACAATTACTATATTACCTAGGTTATTACCTATAGCTTCTCTATATATCTTAATTAAATTATAGTCTGATTTTTTTTTCCATATCGTGATTATGTATATATAAACTATAAAAATTATAATTGACGATATTATTACACCTATCCATGTATCCCTTAATCCATCGCGTATGAAGGTTGTAGGATAAGTTTTTAAAGAGACTATTGATACTCCTAGTATTAAGAAAATAAAATGTTTTGGCGAAAATTTATCCATAAAAGAGCATCCTCCTAAAATTATGGTTAACCTAGAAATAATTACATATACTTATTATCTTCGAAATAGGGAATATTATTACATATTAAATAGAAAAGTTTAAAAGGTGATGAAATATGGGAGTTTCATATATTGAATATGTAAGAGAACGCTTGAACAATACCTTTGATGTAAAATATAGAGAAATTAAGTGGCATGATAATAATATTTACATTGTTTATATAGAAAGCTTATGTGATTCCAAGTTTATAAGTGAATATATAATTGCACCAATTATGACAAGAGGAGAAGATTACGACAATGTAGATGACATAAAGGGAAGGGTTATAGTATCTAATTCAATAGCAGAGGCAAAAGGTAAAGAAGAGATTATAACTAGTATTTTAACTGCTAATGCCGTAATAATTTTTGATGATATTAATAGATGTTTATGCTGTGAGGTTAAAGGTTTTCCTAAAAGATCTATTGATATTCCCATTACAGAAACAGTAATAAAAGGACCAAGAGAAGGTTTTTCAGAGAATATCCAAGATAATATATCAGCTATAAGAAGACGGATTAAAAGCGCTAACTTAAAAATAGAAAGTGTTATTCTTGGAAAGGAATCAAAAACTACTGTTGCAATTTTTTATATGGAAGATAAAACGCCAGAAGAACTTATAAAGACAGTAAGAGACAAAATAAATGATATAAGCAGAAATTTTAAAGATGAGTTTATTTTTGATATTTCGTCTATAGAAGAAGGACTAAGGAATAAAGGAACTCCTTTTGATACTATTGGCTACACTGAGAAGCCAGATGTAGCAGCATCAAAGATATCGGAAGGAAGAGTTTTAGTAATGGCAGATGGGGGTAGTTTTGCAATAACCGCACCTTATTTTTTTATTGAAAACTTCCAAACCACTGATGACTATACATTAAATAAATTTATGGCGAATATGGCGAGATTTTTAAGGTGGTTTTCATTTGGGATATCTACTTTACTTCCAGGAATATATATAGCTTTAGTTACCTATCATTTTAAACTTGTTCCTTCAACATTTCTACTTAGAATGGCTGTATTTAGAGCTGGAGTACCAGTCCCAACAGTGGTAGAACTACTATATATGATTATATTCTTTCAAATTATAAGAGAGGCCGGTGTCAGACTTCCTCAACCAATAGGGCCCACATTAAGTATAGTAGGAGCACTTATATTAGGAGATGCAGCAGTTAATTCTGGATTGGCATCACAAGTTACAGTAGTTGTTGTAGCTATTACATCTATAGCATCATATTTAGTTCCTAAGGTTTATGTAGCAATCTTCACTTGGAATATTTTAATAATAATATTTTCAGCTTCTTTGGGATTACCAGGATTTTATATAAGCTTTGTATTATTTGTGTCTCATTTAGCTAGTTTAACTAGTTGCGGGTATCCGTATCTGTATCCATTAGGAACATTAAGAAGCTTTAAATACAAAGATGTTATATTTAGAGGAGATCTAGACAAAATATCGTCTAATATATTCTCTGAGGAGGATTAGAATATGAAAAAATTATTATGCATTTTTATGATAGTTGCAACAACTTTAAATGTGGGATGTTTTAATTACAGAGATATGAATAAATTATTATTTGCATTAGCAGCTATATTAGATGTGGATACTTCTGGAGATATAATTTTATATGGAGAGTTTTTTAAAACCCATAGGTATGGAGAAGAAAAAATGGGAAGAGAAGATAGAGTTATAATTAAGGGAAGGGGAGAAACCCTTTTAGATGCTTTTTATGATATAAATACACTTACAGGTTCTCCTGTGGCCTACGATGTTAATAGAGTTCTAATATATACTGAGAGAGCTGCAAGGGCTGGTATGGATGTCTTGGTAGATTCTTCATTAAGAAATCAAAGACCAACATTAAGAGAGTTTATGTTCATATATTGCGGTAATCCAGAAGATCTAGTAGATATCCAAATAAGGGATGAAAACTTTATAGGATTATTTCTTGATAATAGTATGATATATCAAGGTAAGTTATTGAATATTGCAAGACTTAGACTTGATGAATATTCAAATAATAGGCTCATGGGAAGCCGAGTCAATATAATGCCTATTATAAAAACAAGTGAGGAGAGTAAAAGAGATCGACTTGAATTTAGTGGTGCAGCTATTATAAGTGATGATAAAATGATAGGAAGACTGGAAAAAGAGGAAGTAGAGGCATATAAATTTCTTATGAATGATATTAAACTTGGAGCTATAATAACTAAAAATCCTATGAATGAAGGTAAGGTTATATCACTAGATATATTAAAAGGCTCCACTAAGAAATCTCTTAAGTATAATGGAGATAGAATAGAATGTGACTTTAAAATTAATGTTAGGTCATCTTTAGAGGAGGCGCAAAAGGGTATAACATTAACAAATGATAATATTAGAAAGCAGATAAAAGAATCAGCAGAAAAAACTGTAAAGGATAAGTGTGAAAATCTATTAAGAAAATGTAAGGAAGAAAATATAGATATCTTAAATATACAAAGAGAGCTAGAAGTTGAATATCATGGGCTTAATATTGAAAACATAATGGATAAAGTAGATTTTAATTTAGACATAAATATAGATATAGAAGGAAGTCAGGTAATTAATGATTCAAAATAGCAGGAGAGATAGCTTAATATTTATATAATAAAAGATAATTTTGGAGCCATAGCAAAACTAAATATGCTAGTTTTGCTATGGCCCCTTTTGACTATAATTAAATAATATATAATTACAAAATTAATTTAAGAATTAGAACAATCCTCATCACAAATATTATATTTGATATCATAATCGAAATAATCATTTTTATAGGCCCAATCACACATCATTCCAAGAATAGGGATAACCTCTTTGCCACTATTCGTTATGGAGTACTCAACCTTTGGAGGAACTTCAGGATAAATCTTTCTCACGATTAAGTGATTTTCCTCTAATTCTCTTAATTGTTTAGTTAATATTTTATGTGTAATATCAGGAATAAAATGTTGAATTTGAGTAAATCTTAAAGTTCCGGATTTAGATAAAAACCATAAGATTAGGGGTTTCCATTTACCACCTATAACCTCAAAAGCTACTTCAAATTCACAGGTAGCATTTTTAGTTTTATTTAGATTGTTGGGCATAAGCACCTCCTAAAGATTTAATGATAATGTATAATATTATTATACTATAAAAACTAAATTTAACATAATATAGGTATCATAAAGGATACTATCTATCAATAAAGTACATTCTTGTTTAACCTCAACTATATGTCTATACTGTATTTAATGAAATAAATAAAATATTTATTTGGAGGTGGATTTATGGACTTTAATTATCATATACCTACAAAAATTTTATTTGGGCCTGGAAAGTTAGATGAATTATCAAGGGAAAAACTTCCTGGAACAAAAGCATTAATTGTAACTACAGCAGGAAAATCAGTAAAGAAATACGGATATTTAGATAGGTTAAAGAAGATTTTATCTAGTAGAGGAATTGAATACGTTTTATTTGATAAAATTTTACCTAATCCTATTAAAGCTCATGTAATGGAAGGTGCAGATATTGCAAAAAAAGAGAACTGTGATTTTGTAATAGGACTTGGAGGGGGAAGCAGTATCGACTCATCAAAAAGCATTGCAGTTATGGCAAAAAATCCAGGTGACTACTGGGATTATATATCTGGTGGAACTGGGAAAGGACTTCAAGTTAAAAATGGTGCACTTCCTATAGTTGCAATAACAACTACAGCAGGGACAGGAACAGAAGCTGATCCATGGACTGTTATAACAAAAGAAGAAACAAATGAAAAAATAGGTTTCGGTAATGAAGATACATTTCCAACCTTATCAGTAGTTGATCCAGAACTTATGCTAACAGTTCCTAAAAATTTAACAGCCTATCAAGGGTTTGATGCATTGTTTCATGCAACAGAAGGATATATAGCAAATATTTCAACACCTATAAGTGATGCCTATGCTTTAAAAAGTATAAAGTTAATAGCAAAATATCTTCCTATATGCGTTAATGAAGGTGATAATCTTGAGGCTCGTACACAAGTGGCTTTAGCTAATACTCTTTCAGGATTAGTTGAGTCTACATCTAGCTGTACATCAGAACATTCAATGGAACATGCGCTAAGTGCACATCATCCAGAGCTTCCTCATGGAGCTGGGTTAATTATGCTTTCAGAAGAATATTATAAGTTTTTTGCAGATAAGGCTCCCGAAAGATTCGTATCTATGGCTAAAGCTATGGGGGTTGATTTCCATTCAGTACCTAAAGAAGAACGTCCTATGATGTTTGTAGATGCCTTATTAAAGTTACAAAAAGAGTGTGGAGTTGATAATCTAAAGATGTCTGACTATGGAATAACAAAGGAAGAGATACCAGCACTAGCTAATAATGCAAGAGAAACTATGGGAGGACTTTTTAGATTAGATCCATATAAATTATCTTTAGAAGAAACCATAGAAATTATGACTAAAGCATATAAATAAAACATATAAGGATTAAGCCCAAAATCCTTATGGATAGATAAATAGAAATTTAAGAGGAGGAATTACTATGTTATATAGAACGTATGGAAAAACTAACGAGAAGGTTTCGGCATTAGGATTTGGATGTATGAGATTACCAATCATAAACGGAGATACAACAAAAATAGATGATGAAAAGGCTATAAAGATGCTTCGTCATGCAATTGATCAGGGACTTAATTATGTTGATACTGCGTACCCTTACCACGGTACAGGAATGGGAAGAGGAGGAGAAAGTGAGCCTTTTGTTGCAAGAGCATTAAAAGATGGTTATAGAGATAAAGTTAATATAGCAACAAAACTTCCTAGTTGGTTAATAAAAACTAGGGAAGACATGGACAAATACTTAAATGAACAATTAGAGCGTTTGCAAACAGATAGAATAGATTTCTATTTAGTGCATGCACTTAGTGCAGCAACATGGGAAAACTTAAAAGAATTAGGTATAGATGAATTTTTAGATTCAGCTATAAAAGATGGAAGAATAAGATATGCCGGATTCTCTTTCCATGATAAGTTAGAAGTATTTAAGGGAATAGTAGATTATTATGATTGGTCATTCTGCCAAATACAATTTAATTACTTAGATGAAGATTATCAAGCAGGAAAAGAAGGATTAGAATATGCTGCTAATAGAGGTCTAGGTGTTGCGATTATGGAGCCTCTTAGAGGTGGGAAAATAGTTAAAAACCTGCCAGAAGCTGTTATGAATACATTCGATGAAGCAGATATAAAAAGAACTCCAGCAGAGTGGGCACTAAGATGGGTATGGAACCATCCAGAAGTGTCGGTTGTTTTAAGCGGAATGAATACTATGGAGAATGTTACAGAAAACTTAAGAGTTGCTAGCCAAGCTGAGCCAAACTCATTGACAGATAAAGAATTAGAAATAATGGATAAAGTTAAAACTGTATTTAAACAAAGGATAAAAGTTAACTGTACAGCTTGTGAGTATTGTATGCCATGTCCAGCTGGTGTAAATATTCCTAAAAACTTCACTTATTATAATGAATTTAGTTTATTTGCAACACCTGATACAGAAAAAGAACTTAAAGCAAGATACAACTCTGTAAGAGAAGAGGAAAGAGCGTCAAAATGTGTTGAATGTGGTAAATGTGAAACTCATTGTCCACAAGCTATTAAAATTCGTGAAGAGTTAAAAAATGTTACAGAATTATTTGTGTAATTAATAAGGTATTGTCATGAAATCAGAAAAGATTTTATGGCAATATTTGTGTTTAAAGAATTTGGAGGGGTTAAAATGCATATACCAGATAATTATCTAAGTCCTTCTACTTGTGCTACCTTCGGAGTAGCAATGGTACCTGTATGGAGGAGAGCTATTATAAAAATAAAACAGGAAGTAACTAGACAAAAAATGCCTTTACTTGGAGTGTGTGCTGCTTTTTCTTTTTTAGTTATGATGTTTAACATTCCTCTTCCAGGAGGAACTACTGGACATGCTGTTGGAGCAGCCCTTGCAGCAATTTTATTAGGCCCTTATTGCGCTGTTATTTCAGTAACTATAGCATTGGCTGTACAAGCCTTGTTTTTTGGAGATGGTGGGGTTTTAGCTTTAGCAGTTAACTGCTTTAATATGGCATTTATTATGCCTTTTACTGCTCATTATGTGTTCAATTTTATAAAAAGTTTTATTAAAAATAAAAAAGGAGAATATATAGGAGTTTTTATAGCAGGGTATGTATCTTTAAATATAGCAGCTTTATTTACAGCTATTGAATTTGGTATTCAACCAATACTTTTTAAAGATGGAGCTGGATTACCTATATATAGCCCTTATGGACTAGCTGTTGCAATTCCGGCTATGATGATACCACATTTATTAGTAGCGGGAGTTTTAGAAGGAATTATAACTACTGGTGTGTATAGCTATGTAAAGAAATTAACACCAGAAATAATATATAAGCAATCTAATAATAAAATAAAACCACTATATTTTTTAATAGGAATATTGGTTTTAGCAACACCATTAGGACTTTTGGCAACTGGTACAGCTTGGGGGGAATGGGGAGCTGAAGAAGTTCAAGAACTTGTAGGTTTTATTCCAAATGGAATGAAAAATGGTTTTAATTTCTCGGCACCAATGCCTGATTATGGATTAGAAGGTTTAAAAGAATATTTTGCATATATTCTTTCAGCTTTATTAGGAATAGCTGTAATATTTTTAATAATAAAGCTTTGGGGAAAAGTATCATATAAAAATAGTCAAAAGGTGCAAAATGATTGATGAGTGGCTTTTAGAAAAAGATAGCTATATACCTAAAGGTGAAAAAAACTCATACATTGAGAAAAGTATTTTTTCTATGGTAAAAACAGTTTCTATTATAAGAGAGAATAAGATTAAAGAGGGAATAATTTATCACATAAATCCATTAGTAAAAGTAGTTATTAGTATCTTAAGCTTAATAGCTATAGCAATAACTAGAAGTTTTATATATGTAGGTATTTTTGATATATATTTATTATCTAGCCTTTTTATGATGAATAAAAGAGATCGGATAAGGATAATCAAAATGAGCTTAATTTTTCCTAGTATAACTTTCATAGCGTTAATACCAGCTATTTTAATGGGGAATATATACAACAGTTTATTAATATTACAAAAGGTATTAAGTACAATAGTATTAATGAGTATTTTATCTCATACAACCAGATGGAGTGATATTAATAAAGCTTTAAAACTAATGTTTATACCGGATATATTTATTTGGATTATGGATATAACGATAAAATATATTGTACTATTAGCTGAATATTCTATTGATCTTTTATTTGCGTTAAAACTTAGATCAGTAGGAAGTTCAAAAGATAAAAATAAATTTATTTCAAGTATAGTGGGAAATGTTTTTTTAAAATCTTATAAAATGAGTGAAGAGATGTTTAGTGCAATGGAGTGTAGAGGTTTTGTAGGAGAATATAGTATATCTAAAAATTTAACATTTAAGAAATATGATTATATATATCTAATTATAAATTTAGGTTTGTTTATTTTATTTATAATTAAATTCGTTTAAAACTAAGGAGAGTAGTTTATGATAAGGCTCGAAGATGTTTCGTTTAAATATAAAAATAAAGTGGCTCTAAATAAGATTGACATAAATATAGAAGAAGGAGAATCTATTGCTATTATAGGACCTAATGGAAGTGGAAAATCTACTCTTCTAAAATTGTTAAACGGGATTATTTTTGCTAGCCAAGGAAAATACTTTTTTGATGAAACTGAGATTAGTGAAGAAAGAATTAAAGATAATAAATTTTCAAAGTCCTTTCATAAAAAGATTGGTTTTGTTTTTCAAAATTCTGATACCCAACTTTTTTGTTCTACAGTATTTGAAGAAATCGCTTTTGGTCCTATTCAAATGGGGTTGAGTAATGAGGATATAGAAAAGAGAGTTAATGGATGTTTAAAGATGCTTAATATAGAAAAAGTTAAAGATGAGCATCCCTATAACTTAAGTGGAGGAGAGAAAAAAAGGGTTGCTATAGCTAGTGTCTTAGCCTTAAATCCAGAAGTTTTAGTTTTGGACGAACCTATGAATGGAATAGACCCTAAAGGTAAAAAGTTTTTAAAAGAATTATTGATAATGTTAAATAAAAGTGGGAAGACAATTATATGTGCAACTCATGACTTTGAATATGTAGAGGGAATATTTAAACGTGGAATAGTGTTTTCAGAGAATCATAACATTATAAGAGATGATAGGTACGAGAACATTATAAAAGATAAGCAATTTCTAGAAGAGCATAACATTATATAAGTAGCATTGGAGAGAAAATTATGAAAGTATTATATTATGACTGTTTTTGTGGAATAAGTGGGGATATGCACATTGCAGCTATGCTAGACTTAGGTGTACCGCAGGAATATTTATTAAAAGAAATATCAAAACTTAAAATAGATTCTGAGTATGAAATAAAGATACAAAAAACTATAAAAAAAGGAATAACAGGTACAAGAGTTGATGTTATATTGAAAAATGGACATACCAGTAATGATGATTACCAACACAATCATCATAGTCATACAAACATTGATGAACATTCTCATACACATCACCACCATGAGGACAATGAACATAATATGGAGCATCATCATAGAGGGTTAAAGGAAATAGAAGAGATAATCAACTCAAGTGACTTAAGTGATAATGTAAAGAAGTTAAGTATTAAAACTTTCATGAAGGTAGCAGAGGCGGAGGCGAAGGTTCATGGAAAAGATTTATATGAAGTTCATTTTCATGAAGTTGGAGCAGTAGATTCCATTATAGATATAGTAGCTTCCGCTATAACATTAGATTATTTAAAGGTAGATAAGATTGTTGCATCAAGTATTCAGTTAGGTGGAGGATTTGTTAAATGTGCTCATGGGATAATACCAGTACCAGCACCAGCTACTGTTGAGATATTAAAAGGTATTCCAGTAAAAACTGGAGTAGTAGAATTTGAAACAACAACTCCTACAGGAGCTGCTATATTAGCTGCAAATGTTCAAGAATATACAGACAAAATAGATTTTCAAATAGATAAAATTGCCTATGGATTAGGTCATAGAGAACTAGAAATACCTAATGTATTAAGAGTTTATTTAGGGACAATACAAGAGTCCGAAAAAATAGAAGAGCAATATATTATTGAGACAAATATAGATGATATGAATCCAGAGTTCTATGAATATATTGAAGAAAAACTTTTTTCAAATGGGGCTTTAGATGTCTATAAGACAGCTATAATAATGAAAAAAGGAAGACCTGCTATAAAGTTAAGCGTACTGGTAAGTACTGATAAAGAAGAAGAAGTTTTAAAGATAATTTTTAAAGAAACCACCTCAATAGGGGTAAGAAAATATAAAGTTGAAAAAATAATGCTAGATAGAGATTTTTCTAAGAAAAAAACAGTTTATGGAGAAGTTACACTTAAAAATTCTTATTATAAAGGTGAATTAATAAAATCTAAACCTGAATATGAAGAGTGCAAGATTATAGCTAAAGAAAACAGTATACCTCTTAAGCAGGTATATGAAGAAATTTATAGGAGCTAAGAATTATGAATAAAGAAGATATAAAACACCTTCTTAAATTAGTAAAAAATAATGAAATAGAAGTAGATGAGGCTTTAGAAAAGTTAGAGGATTTACCTTTTAAGGATTTAGATTTTGCTTTAATTGATAATCATAGAGAGCTTAGAGTTGGATATCCAGAGGTAATTTATTGCCAAGGAAAAACTGTAGAGCAAGTTAGAGAGATAGTTAAGTTTATGCTTACAAAGAACACAAACATATTGGGAACTAGAGCTACAGAAGAAATGTATATAGCTGTAAAAGAAATATGCCCAGAAGCTAGGTATAACAGTATAGGAAAAACTATAACTGTAGAATTGAGAAAAGAAGAAGTTACAGAAAGTTATATTGCAGTTGTTTCAGCTGGAACTTCTGATTTATCTGTAGTTGAAGAGGCCGTAGAAACAGCTAAATTATTTGGGAATAGAGTGGAGAAAATTACTGATGTAGGCGTAGCTGGTATTCATAGACTTTTTGCTAAACTAGATATAATTAAGGGGGCAAAGGTAGTTATAGTAGTTGCTGGTATGGAGGGCGCATTAGCTAGTGTTATTGGTGGACTTGTAGATAAACCAGTTATAGCAGTACCAACAAGTGTTGGATATGGAGCTAACTTTGGTGGTGTTGCTGCGCTTTTATCAATGCTTAATAGTTGTGCAAGTGGGGTTAGTGTTGTAAATATAGATAATGGATTTGGAGCCGCGTATAATGCCAGCATAATTAACAAACTTTAGAGATAATTAGGAGGATAATATGTTGCTAGATGAGAAATTAGAATTACTTAAAGATATAATTAGGAAAAAAGGAAGTGCTGCTGTAGCTTTTTCAGGTGGAGTTGATAGCACATTTCTTATAAAGGTGGCTAAAGAAGTTTTAGGTGATAAGCTTATAGCAGTTACAGCTACTTCATCAACTTATCCAGAAAGAGAACTTAATGAAGCGATTAAGTATGCAAAAGATTTTGGAGTTAAACATATAATAATTTCTTCAGAGGAGCTTGATATAGAGGGATTTGCGAGTAATCCTAAAAATAGATGTTATTACTGTAAAAAAGAGCTTTTTACAAAAGTTAAAGAAGTTGCTTTAGAAAATGGAGTTGAATATGTTTTTGATGGCTCGAACTTAGATGATAATGGGGATTATAGACCAGGAATGCAGGCAGCAAAAGAATTATTAGTAGTTAGTCCGTTAAAAGAAGCTGGACTAACCAAAAAGGATATTAGAGACTTATCGAAAGAACATGGACTTGCAACTTGGAATAAGCCTGCGTTTGCTTGTTTATCATCAAGATTTCCGTACGGAAATAAGATAACCTTACCTAAATTGAAAATGATAGATAAAGCAGAACAATTTTTACTTGATATGGGAATAAAACAGGTTAGAGTAAGACATCATGGAGAAATAGCTAGAATTGAAGTTGCACCAGAAGAGAGAGAAAAGTTCTTTAATATAGAATTTATGGACAAGATATCGTCTAAGTTTAAAGAAATAGGTTTTATATACACAACATTAGATATAGCTGGGTATAGAACTGGAAGTATGAATGAAGTTTTAAAAGAAGAAGAGAAGATAAAATTTAAAATAAATTAGGTTTATTTTTACCAACAATATACTCATTGTAATTATAGAGCTCAGAAGTTATATTATATTTAGCTTCTGAGTTTCTTATTTCGACAAGCATTTTCCTGTATTTTTTATATAATATGATATAAATACAGGAAAAATATATCACAATTTGTCGTTTTTTGAGCTAAATGTATTTAAAAAAGTTAATAATCCATGTATAATAAAAGTTGGACAACCGATTAATAATTTAATAGGGAGAGGTGTTTTTTATGAAAAAATTATTTCAATTCCTTGGAACAGTTTGTTTAAGCTTAGCTGCAATAATCACTATTGTAGGACCTGCCTCAGTAAGTGGTATAGCAGTAGAAGAAATGCCTGAGTCAATGAAAAACCAAAGATAACCTTTCATGTCCAAAGTTGGAGGTGTGTCCCACCTCCAGATTTAAAAATTCCCCTAGATAAAAGGAGATAATAAATGTTATTAAATGTATTTGATACAATAACCACAGTTTTTCAAGCAATTTTGTTCATTTGGATGCCTAATAATATAGCGTATAGTTATAATAAAATCTCAAGAAAGAAATTTTATGTAGCTGTAGCTCTTGTATTCACAGAAGTTTTTATACTTACTCATATCGGAAGTAATATATCAATTTCTAATTTATTAATGGTAATTGGAATTATAATAATAGTAGGAGTATTTTTTAGAAAGTCACTGGTTGATGTTTTTCTAGGATTTGGAGTTGCATATGCAATAGTTGCAATGACATCATATTTTTTACTTACTATTTACAAGAGTATATTTGCTAATTTAAATTTAGGACTTTCACAAGAAATGCAGTTAATTGTATATGTATATATTCCTGCATGGATAATATATTTTATTGTATATAAAGTTAGAAAATATATCTTTAATGCAGTTATAGCATTAAAAAATACTAAAAATTTGTTAGGATTTGTGTTTATTGTTGATTATTTTATAATATTTTTAGATACTGTTCGTATGGATTGGACTAATCAGCCAGTAGGTTTAATGATAAAAGCTATTATGTATCTATTTGCATTTATAAGTTTAATTTATGCTGCATTATATTTTGCTAAAATAAATGATAAATCAAAAGAAGTAGAAATGCTTAACAAGGCATTAAACGAAAAAATAATAGAACTTAAAAAAATAAAACATGATTATGGTAGTGAAATAAGTGGTCTTTATGGACTATATCAATTAGGTAAATATGATAGAGTAGGGCTTTTATTAAAAAGCATTGTAGAGAGATATCAAAATTTAAGTGATGCTGTAAGTATAAGTGAACAAACAACACCGTTGGTTGCTTCAGTACTACATCCTGCTTCATCTGCTGGTATAAATGTTATAGCTTTTGATAGCGCAGAATATGAAAACATATCAATATCAGATAATGATTTATTAAAACTTTTATCTAATATTGTTAAAAATTCTATGGATATACTTAAGGACATAGATAATCCCATAATAAAACTGAAAAGTTATAATAGGCATAATGGAGTTAGTATAGCTATATCTAATAATGGACCTAAAATACCAGATGATATAAAGGAAAAAATGTTTAACTCTGGATTTACCACAAAAGATAACCAAAATGGTGATAGGGGATATGGTCTTAGCATAGTAAAAGATATAATTAATAGTTGTAATGGGGAAATAGCTATTCAAAGCGATAAAGAGTGGACAACCTTTAGCTTTTTGATTCCAAATAAGGTAGTATAATAAGGATTTAGTAAATATTTTGGGAGGTAATGATATATGAGGAAGCTTATATCTATTACTGCAGAGTACATATCTAAAGTAAATAATTATACTAAAGATCAAGAGCAACAGGTAGAATATGCTTTAAAAGTTTTTGTTTTTGAAGCCTTAAAAACCATGGGAACCTTTGCTATATTCTGGTTAATAGGTAAACCTATATATGCCTTAGTTGCTATAATAACCATGATAACTACAAAACCATTTATAGGTGGGTATCATGAAGATAGCCAGATAAAATGTTTTTTTAGCACTGTATTTATAATTGGAAGTGTAGTCTACCTAAGTTACAATGTAGATATTAATCTCTTGGGTAAAATAATATTAGGGATAGTGTCTTTATATTGTATATGGAATCAAGCACCAATAGTGAATTCAGCTATGCCAATAACTAGAGAAGATTTATTAATTAAAAATAGGAATATTGGAATTATATTAAGTTCAGTATTTATAATAATAGGACTTATATTTTATAGATTAGAAGTAGTGAGCAATACTATTACCTGGATGATTATTTTTCAAGCGCTTCTAATGTTTAATAAAAGAAAATCTAATCAATAGAATTTATTAAGACTTATCTAAGTAAAAGGTAAGTCTTTTATTTTATTTAGGCAGTACCATATATAGATAATAAATGAATATTGTGGTAGTATTAATTAGTAAGAGTAGATAGATAAAAAGGGGAAGACATGAGAGAAGAAGTTTATTATATGTTGCACTTAAGAGATTACATAGTAATTAAAGTAACTAATGAGTTTTTAGATTTAATTCAATACTTAAGAGAAGATATAGTTAATAAACATATATCAGAAGTTTTGAGCCTTTTAAAAGCTACTTTTGATATAAAAGAAATAGAAAAAGAAAAAAATTACTTTATATTTACAAAAGATTATGAAGCAATAGAAGTTAATATAGAATTAGAAGATAACTTGATTATGTTTAAAGTAAATAGAGGAACTAAGTTAAAAGATAAGTTTTTATTTTTTGAGGAATTATATAATGAAAATAGATTAGGTATGGCTCTTTTTTCAGTTCCAGATATTAGATTACTTAAGGCTAATCAAACTTATCTAGATTTTTTTGATACCCCTTTTGATATAAGAGAAAATACATATGGAAGAAAAATACATGAGTTTGTAACTGGATGGAAAGGAAGCCCTTCAGAGCAACTATGGAGAGAAGTATTATCCCAAAAGAAAATAGTCCATGTAGATGAATATGCAGATGATAATTTCAAAAGAGGAAGAACTTTTTGGAAGGGAACGCTTATACCTATACATGAAGATGGAGAAATGAAATATGTAGCAGAGATGACAGAAGAAATAACTGAAAGATACTTAACAGAAATGTTGATTGAAGAACAATCCCATATAGTATTAGAGGAAAATGATGAACTTGAGAGGACTTTAAGTAATCAAGAAAAGTTCTTTTCCTTTATATCACATGAGTTTAAAACCCCTCTTACAGTTACAATGTCAGCTGTTCAAGCTATAGAATTAATATGTAAAAATGAGTTGAGTGATATTGCAAAGAAGTATATCAAAAAGATATATCAAAGCTCACTACAACAAGTGAGATTGGTTAATAATTTACTTGATATAACAAGAGCTGATGCTGGATATCTAAAAGTAAATAAAAAAAATATGGACATTGTAAGGATGACTAAGCTAATTATAAAATCTATTTTAGTATATGCAAATGAGAAGAATGTGAACATAGAGTGTAACCCTTCTTCAAAAGAAATATATCTAGGAATAGATGATGAAAAATACGAAAGAATATTACTGAATTTATTATCTAATGCTATAAAATTTTCACCTACTAAAGGTAATATATATGTGAACATAGAAGAAAATAATGGACTAGTATTTATTACGGTGAAGGATGAGGGCCCTGGGATACCAGAAGATAAACAAAAAGTGATTTTTGAAAGATTTGGACAAGTTAATAATAGTCTTACAAGAGAATCAGAAGGTACAGGAATAGGTCTATATATAGTTAATCTTCTAGTGAATGCACTAGGAGGAGAGATAAAATTAGAAAGTAAGCTTGGCCAAGGAAGTGCTTTTAAAGTTGTACTACCTATAGAAATAGTAGAGGAAGAAGATATCCTTAAAGGTAATTTAATGGATGATGGTTTAGTTAGGACTGTTAATGTAGAATTTTCAAATGTATATTTTGATTAATATAAAAGAAGTTACCACAAAGCTAAAGTTAATTTGGTTTTGTAGTGACTTCTTTTAATTTTAACCAATGTTTGTACTTTATTGATGCCATATATATATGATTTTCTACCATCTATATATTAATTGTAGTTAAAGTGAAAATTATATTTTATACTTACCATATAAGGAGAGGAAGGGTGTGAACTATGAGTTTAAAGTTAGAAATTAAAATAGAACCAGATCTTAAAGAAAGTAAAATAGTGATTTTTACAAGTGAAGTCACTGAAGAGATAAAGGAAATTATAAATAAGATAAATAAAACCCAAGGTAAAGTTTTTAAAGGAATTAAAGATGAAAAAATATATTTAGTTAATCCTAATGAAATTTATTATTTTTACGCTGAGAATCAAAAGGTATTGGCTAAGATTGATAAACACTCATTACAGATAAAGTCAAAATTATATGAGCTTGAAGAACAATTAGAGGGAACAAACTTTATAAGAATATCTAATTCAGTAATAGCAAATGTAGATAAGATAAAAAATTTAGAGATGTCTTTTAATGGAACCTTATGTATAAGATTTATGAACGGTGATGTGGAATATTCATCTCGAAGATATGTAAAAAAAATCAAAGAATATTTAGGACTATAGGAAGGAGAAATTTATATGAGTCTAAAAAATCTAAAAGAGATGTTAGCAAGAGGAATTCAGGGAAGTGTCATAGGAATTTTTATTATTCATACCGTCGGAGTTATTATGATGTTGTTAAATGGAGAAACAGCCACTTTTACTAGTGATTTTTTAATCACACAGTATGTTTCCTCAGCCATAGTTGGATTTACTTTTGGATCTCTTAACATGTTATTTCAATCAAACAGATTAAGTATGTTAACTGCAACTATAATTCACTGTATGGGAGTTGCTATTGTTTATTTCCCTTGTGCAATTAAAGCTAGATGGTTTGTTGATGATATTAATAGTATTATATCCACTTCTATAATATTCATAGGAATGTATTTTATAATATGGGTTTTTTGTTATATTCAAATGAAGATATATATTAAAAATATTAACTTAAAATTAGACAGTAGGAGGAAGTGACGGTGAAAAGGCAAAAAATAAGAAAAACAATGATATTAATGTCCTTTTTATTATTCCCTATAACTCTATATTATTTTTCACCTTACCTTATTGTTATGGGAGCTTCAGAAGGAATATTATCTGGCAGTGCTATAATATTTAGCTTAATGTTTATATTTTCATTATTATTTGGAAGAGGTTTCTGTGGATGGCTTTGTCCTGCTGGAGGGCTTCAAGAATGCTGTTCAATGGTAGTAGATAAAAAAGTAAAAGTGGGTGTATTGAATTGGATAAAGTTCTTTATCTGGATTCCTTGGATAGCTTCGATAATTACCATGTTTTTATTAGCTGGGGGAATAAAAAGAACTGACTTCTTTTATCAAACTCAGTATGGGATATCAACAATAAGTATACAAGCCTATGTAGTATATTATGGTGTAGTAGCATTAGTTACGATATTAGCATTAACTTTAGGTAGACGCAGTTTTTGTCATTATGTTTGCTGGATGGCTCCATTTATGATCATAGGAACTAAGATAAAGAATGTTTTTAAATACCCATCACTTCATTTAGAAGGAGAAAAGGATAAATGCATAAGCTGTAGTACTTGCAATAAAAAATGCCCTATGAGTTTAGATGTAAACTCAATGGTTAAGAAAGGAAAAATGCACAACCTAGAGTGTATATTATGTGGGGAATGTGTAGACTCTTGCCCTAAGAAAGCCATTAAAATGACTTTTAGCATTGATAAATAAATCTAATAAAGCCTCTTAAGGGGGCTTTATTAGATTTATTTTAACTACTTTTAATACATAGATAATTACTTAATTATCTATGCATTTAAGTATCACCGTATACCCATATCTAAGTATCTAAGTACCTAATTACTTAATTGGATAATTATTTAATTAGGTAATTATTAATGGGAGAGATATTCGGAAAAGTCTTTATTTTAGAAGAGTTGCTGTTCTTGTAGGATAAAATAATAATACCTATCTAAACAGGTTAATTGACTATGCTTTGAATCTATAGTAAGATTAAAAGTGAATACAAAAGGCTATGATGAGAAATAGTAAGTATCTTGGATTTATCAGAGAGAAGGCATTGGTGTGAGCCTTTAATGAACAGATACCCAACCAATCTTTGAGCTGTGTGCTGAACGGAAAAAGATATCTTTTTTCAGTAAGTTCCACCGGGTTCTCCCGTAACAGAGATAAAGTATCAGATAAGTATCTTGTACTTAATGAGAACGGATTTATTCCGTATTTAGGTGGTACCGTGGACTTGGTTAGTTCGCCCTAGATTGATTTTTCAATCTAGGGCTTTTTTTATTCTTTAGACCAG